>NZ_CP090145.1:1505266-1806319 GCF_023008245.1 Flavobacterium sediminilitoris | reverse complement strand
ATAAACTCTTCCTTCAATTTTAGGTGTTTTTAATCTTGTAACACAAGAAGAGGTTAAAAATATTATAATCATTAAAAACGGAATCTTTTTCATCTATTTTATTTTAATAATTGAACACCACAATAGTCCTAACACATCTTTTTCTGCAGCTAATGTTCTATCAAAATCATAGTAACTATCACTATAATATTCCATTAAATTATTTTCTCCTGTAAGTGGTAGAGGGTTATTTTTTTGTTGTTGTGTTAATAACGTTGAACTTCCTTCATGAGCATAAGAATAACCTTCTCCTCCAAATGTTTTTATTAATTCATGTCCTATTTCATGAGCTGCTGTAAGCTTAAAATCTCGTTCTTCACTAAAAGACTGGGAATTAAAAACAACTCTTTCTGGTACAAAAATATTTGCAAAAAACGACAACACGCCTGTTACGCTTCCTGGGTTGCTTGATCTTATCCTTTTAGTTTCACTATTGTATGTTAGGTTAATATCATCCATTGCATTTTCTTGAGAATTTAGAGCATTTACTGTAACCAAGTATTCTTCATTATTAATTGTTACAAAATCTGTTGGAGGAATTAAACTTGTTCTAGTTCTATTTCTACTCCAATATGTTTTCAATCCTTCTAGAGCCATTGACTCTAAGTCTGAAAAAGTATATTTTGGAACACCATCACCAATAACTCCACCATCTTTAAGATTCACTCTCAATGTAACGTCAATATTTTTTGAGTTATCATCAATTTTTATATCAACCCATTTTACTTTTTTATACTTCGCGTTTATAGTTTCTTTTACTTCATTATCTGCACCAGTTACCTCAACTATTAACTCTCCTTCATTGAAAACTGTACTATCATATATTTTGGCATCTGAAAAACCATTCCACTCAATTAATGCTTTTTCTCCTACTGCAATCGCATCTATATTTTTTGTAACCAAAGTATTTCCATTATGCTTAATAAGGAAAGTTAATCCTTTTGCTGTTCCTTTTCTTGACAGAATTTCAAATTTAATTTTATCATTCTCTGTTTCTCCTTTAAAATTTTTAAGTCCTAGTGGGAGAAAAGTATCTTTTATAATTTTCAAACTTACTTCGGTTTGTTCATTATTAGGTGCTTTCTCTGGATTATCAAAAATCACTCCTTTAGCAGAAGTTATACTAATCATTTCACCTGCATTGATAACAATATCGCCTTCAGCATAGTAAATTTCATTACCACCTGTTCTTTCTGTTATTTTCCCTTTTACTAATCTTGTGCGTGTCATTTTAATCCCGTTTTAATTGATAATAATAAATCCAATTACTTAAAAGCACTTTAAAATATTTAATTTTCAATAATTTACTTAACTATTTTTTTCTCTCTTTCTTTTCTACTATTAAATTCTGACAATGATTCATATCCTACTTTCAAATATTCCAATGCGCCATTTGCTGTGTAGGTTAATTCACAATATTGCAAACGCCCTTCTCTACATTCTGTTCCTGATGCTCTATAATTACCTCCAAAAGTTTCAGTAGTATTACCAGAATCATTAACACCGTCTATATCGTCATCTACATAACCAAACTTGCTTGAAAAAGATAAATCTTCTCTATAACTATTAATCTCAACTACTTTCATTCCTGCTCCAACAGGAAAACCCTGTAAATCGACATAACCGTTATAAATTGTATATGAATAAACATCTTTTTTTAATTTTTTATTTCGCAACTAACAACTTGAATTAATTACCAAATCGAAAAAGAGAATAACCGATGAGAAACAAATTCATCATACATTAATTGTCTTTTTTTTGAATTGCGCACATTGATCTATTGATATATCACTCATCCCTATTGATAAGTAAAAATATGTTTTCCAACAAGGCTTATTCTTAATAGGTTTAAAACCTTAATAGTGTGTATTTAAAAGAAAAATATCTTTTTATAATCCTCTTAAATTAATTACTTCCCATTCATAGGCAGCATTATTTAAAATTTTCACATAGGAAATTCTCTATATTTTCCTACTTCATATCTAATTTTATTGTGTTCAAAATATTTCTGTCTTGTAAGTTTCAATATTTTTATTGGCTTCAATTTTATTAATAGCAAATATTAGCACCCTTAAAAACAACTAGTGTAACTAAAAATAAATTATTTTGACAATTTTATTCATTTAATCAGGCTCACCAAAACTTACTCCATTAGTTGACATAATATTTATATTCCCGACTGCATTAATCACAATATCACTTTCAGCGAAGTAAATTTCGTTTCCTCCTGTTCTTTAGTTATTGCTCCTCCACATGTCGGATTCTTCCCATTTCTTAGTATAATTTCGATTTCTTTGTACTATTTAACTTCACCTCTTTTTGAGAATGTTTTGCAACTTCTCCTTCGGTCGATTGAGTTATACCTTGTTTACTACTGACAACTCTATCTTTTTCTGTGCTTGATTGTAAATTACCTGTTATGAATTCCATTAAATCACCTACTACATTTAACATGCTGCTTCCTCCAACAAAAGTATTGTTCATCATTCCTATAGTTGAAGATTTATCTACACCAACTGTTTCAATCATATTAACACCTGCTGAAGAAACTATATTTTGACCAGCAGTCATATTTATATTTGTTCCTGCATTTAATGTTATTTCATTAGGAGCATTAACACTGATATTACCTTTACCATCCATCATCCATGTATTACCACTTGGGTCTTCTACAAAAACACTTCCTTCTGCATCATTCATGATAATCTTAGTCCCACTTCGTGTTTGAATAACTTTCTGATCATTCCCTGATGTGGCATAACTACTCGATTCATTTCCATTATACATCGCACCTAGTATAAAAGGCTTCTCTGCATTTCCTGCTTCAAATCCTACTAAAACCTCTTCTCCTATTTCCGGTATGAAATACATCCCTTTTCCGCCTCCTGCATGTGGGTTTATCATTCGAACCCATGGTGTAGTTGTCCCTTGTTCCTTTTGCCATGCAAAGCTAACTTGAATACGACCTAACCCTAATGGATCATTGTTGTCTGTTACTACTGCGGGTTGTGTATCGGCTGTTGGATGATGGTGAACATTACCATATGGTGGTGACAAAACGCTGTCTGGAACCGCTTGAAAACTATTGTGATAAGTACCTGATTCTTCACAAACATGGGTAATATCTGTTATAATATAACTTCCGAAATTTTGCTCTTGTAATCCATCTATTAAATTACCAGTCATAGAAAATGAAGGCTCTTGGATAGAAATAACATCTCCTATTCGTAAACCTGTTTCATCACTATCGCCTTTTGCGGTTACTAAATCAGCAGCTCTAGATTGTAACTGTGTAGTTACTCGATCAACCAAATGAGTTCTAGCACTTCCTTCTTCTATTGAATGAGTATAAAGCATCGTTGCACTCTCTGGAAACAATTTCTTTGAACTCTCATACATTACTTTTGAATAGCCTTCAGGTTGATAATTGACTTCCGTTGTATTGGCTTTTTGGGTTTCTGCATTACTTGGATCGTATCCTAAATACTCTAATCCTAATGGCTTTGCACGCATCTCTATATTAAAACTATGCAATGATCTTCCATATTCTAAAGTGAAATTCTTAGATTTTGGAGAACCAAATAGTAATTCTTCTCCATTATAATAGAACCATTGTCCTCTCTTTTGGGCTAATCTACAGGCAAATCCAAAATCGCTCTCTCTATATTGAACTGTATAAGGCATCGAAGCATCATTCTTAACGTCAACTGTAGGTTGGAGTTCTTTTTGACTATAACTACTCGTTATTTTTTTGATGATATCTGATAAAGATTCATCTGAAAAAGATTGTGTTTTTGGTGTACCTTCCATAACAATGGTAGGACTATATCCATTTATTATAATACCTCCAGAAGCTCCTGAGGTACGAATCATTTGAGATTCTGTAATAATACCATGAAAAACTAAAGGTGAAGTCGTTTTTAAACTCGTAGGCTGAATCTCTATCTTAATAGATTGACCTATATAACTCTGTGATTTATCTATTGCCTGACTTACAAACTCTTTGGGTAAAGGTTGCAACAAAGAAAAAGTATGATGCGTATGTACTTTTTGATGAATAACTAATTTTGAAAATCGCGTAAGGGTTTCTCCTCCTATTTGGATGACTATTCGTGTACTTATTGCCATGATTTAACTTATTTTTTGTTAATAATATTCAATTATGTATTAATAAATTTTAGGGAATAGGCTTTTATGTAATAACTATTTTGAAAGTAACTCTAACTGTTCTTTTGCATGTATATAATCTGGTTGAACTTCTAATGCCTTTTTATAATCTAAAATTGCTTGTTTTTTATTTCTCATTTTAAGAAATAAATCACCTCTATTTGTTAAAATTTGAGCGCTTTTAGGCTCTTTCTCTAAAGCAATATTATAATTTAACATTGCTTCTTCATCTTGGTTAAAAGACAACAACAAAATAGCCTTTGAATTATATGCAATGCCCCAGTTTGGAGCAATTTTTAATAAATCTTCAATAGTTTGCAATGCTTTATAATACATATTTGTATCAGATAACAAACCTGCTTTATTTAAATAAAACCACTTATTTGTTCCATCTAATTGTATTGCTTCATCAAAAGATGTTAGTGCTGAATCTATATTATTTAGTTTATAATACATCTTCCCTTTAAAATTTTTAACATCTGCATTATTTGGAAGAATACTATCCAAAGTGATTGTTAGCTGCAACGCAGAAGTGTAATCTTTATCTCTAAGTTCCTGAGCAATTCTGGAGTTAAGCATTTTAGCATCATCAGGAAAGTTTTTTATTCTTTCTTTCAGTGCTATATTTTCAAAATTCAATTCTTTTAAATAAATATTATCAAATGTATCATTTAAAGATTGACTTGATAAGTTATGTGAATTAAGAAAAAGTAAAAAAACTATTAAATATTGTAAACCATTTTTTTTCATTTGGTATTAATTTTAATAATATCATTCAGTGTAATTCTAACACTAAGACCTATTTTAAAATACCTAATAACGATTAAACAGAATATTTTAAAATATTCTAAGTAAGACATTAAAGATTAATAGGATAGTAAATATACTTTACAGTATTTTCTTTATTATTACTCTCTCTATCTCTTGAAAAAATTGTATCTGCAATAATTACTGCATCTCTATAAGTGAATTTTTTCCTATACCAATTATAGGATTCTAAGAATAAACTATCCCCTTTAACTTTATAAACACTATAGTCTAAACTTGTGTTTATTTTTTTAATGCTTTCGGTTAAATCTTCTAAATTATAATATCCCCCTGACTCTTTCCACAAGCCATTATCTGTAAATTGGTAATAGAAATATCTGTCAAAAAAAATTATTGTATCCTTATTTGGAATATTTCCTTTTAATGCTGGATGATCCCTATCTGGATAATTTATTTTATAACTATCAACTTTATATTCAAATTTTTCTTCTGAAATAGAAATATAAATTCCATTCGTTTTCAACAATGATGACTTTGGTAAAACAAAATCTTTATTATAATATTTATATTCTTCTTTGGGTATTACCTTTTTAGAGTTATAAAATGACTTCTCACAACTCAATAAAATAAGAAAAAGTAAGAATGAATATTTTTTCAATTAAAATTGTTGATTTAATGGTGTGTATTGAAATTCCCAATAATTTGGTGCGCTAGAAGGTATAACATGGAAATTTATCTTGTTATGAATACTATTTTGAGACCACATGTGACTTGATCCAAGACCATTAACTCCGAACTCTCCTTGAGGTGTTCTTAATTTAAATGATGTTCTCCCTTGATTCAATTCAAAGTCATGCATTTGGTTATTCCATGTAACCCCATCTCTATAATCATTTAGATAGTCTTGTGTTAACTCTGAAGCAATATTAGGTTTGTGCACAAAATATTTATGATAAAAACTACTACCTTCAGGTGCTGCAACATTTTTATCAAACACATCTAATTTCATCTCATCAGAATTAACTAATTTACCATCTCTCATAAATTTTGAGCGTGGTTCAACATCAGTGTCAGCAGTAAAAACATCACTAGCAATAACAAATTGATAATCACTGTTTTTTGCTCCAAAAGTAAGATTTCCTCCTCCTGTCCACCATCTGTCATACCCATCACTAATTCCTATTTTTTTGAATCCTTGAAAATCGTTATAAGTTTGAAAGCTAAAATCATATGCTCTAACTTGTAAAAAACCTACTTGTTGATTTCTATTATTATTATTAAATATAAAATTAGTTCCTAAAGTAGCAGAATATTTATAATGATCTTCTAGACCTGAACCACTATTTAGATGTAGTGGATAAATTGTCATTGGATCACCTTTTCCGCCTCCAGCAGTAAGTTTAGCAGTAATAACGGTATCAATATTAAAATTTGAACTATTAGGTAAAGAACCTAAACCGCCATTATAAAAATTAACTCCTAAATTTATCCCTGGTGTTACAAAATCGAATTTCTTACTTACTCCTACTCCAGCTGTTCCAGACATATAAGTTTTAGGTCCTCCAAAGTGGATACTTAATCCTAAAAAAAAGTTAGCTTCTAATTCGTCCATTATACAGTTAGAATTTTAATGGCCAATTACGACTAAATTTAGATCCGTTCATAATTATTTCTTTTGCAGAAACAATTATTTCAACGCTCATTGATGAATTACTTTGAGATAAAAACACCTCATCATAACCTATACAATATCCATCATTAAATTGAAGTTCTCTCATCTTAGAAACTGCATCTCTTCTAAAAAAAGTTACTTTACCGTTTTTTGTTTGATTATTACTAACCATCCAATCAAATAACATTGTACTTTTGGTAGATTCTATAATAACCCTAAATCTTCCTCCATTAGGGTCTGCAGACGGTTTCCCACTTTTATCGATTTCTTGACCGATAGTAAATTGAAACTCTAAGACATTCATTACCTCTCCGTCAATCTCAAGTTTTGCTAAAAAAGACATATCTATTAAGTTTGATTAATTAAAAAAAAATGACAATAAAGGGTTAGCATTACTAACCCTTTAAATTACATTATTATAAAGAAAGGATTATACCCACTCGTTAATATGCTCACCACCACCCATAGAAATTTCTTTTGCAGAAATTGTGAAAGTTTCCACTAATGGATTAGTACCTGTAGCATCAAAAGATTCTTTATATTTAATTAAATAACCTTCTTTGAAGTTTAATTCTTTTAACTTAGCATCAGTATCACGTTTTACATACTGAATTGAACCATCTTTTCTTTCGAAGTTATTTGTCATCCATTCAAAGAAGAATGAATCACCTGTTGATTCAACTGTTAAATTGATTGTTCCTCCACGAGTAACAGAAGATGGTCTTCCGCTAGCATCAACTTCTTGGAATAAGTCATAAGACGCGTCTAAAATGTTTAATTCTTTTCCGCCAACTTTTAGTTTTGATTTAAATGACATAGTGTAATATTTAAAGATTAAAAATTAATGTTTATTATGTTTATTTGTTTTGTTTTTTCAAATATATCAAAAAAACTTTTGTAAATATATATTTTTTAAGATTTTTTTAAGATTTTTTTAAGATTCCGCATAATCAGTATCCCAATCATTACCTTCATCTCCTTTTTGACCATCCATTTTAATCAAAAAGTTCTTAGCAGGAAAGTATGGTTTTAATCGAATATCTAAGAAAATTCTATCCTTTTGATTTGGATCTTGTTCAAATCTTTTAATATCGAAATCTTCAATTAATTTATCTGGACCAGCAACATTATCTAGAAATTTCACAATTTGATTTAAAATTTCTTTTCTTGTTTTTGCGTTAAAGTTTTCAAAAGCTCTTCTATTTAAGAAGTCCATTAAAACCTTCGTTATGTAATCGAATACACGAACAACCGAATAAGTCTGAAGTCCTAAATTATCGCCATTAAATAATGTTTTCCCTGAGAATGCCATGACTTTGCCATATTCATTAACCATAGGAATAAGTCCTAAGTTTTCCAAATTAGCAATTTCACTTTTCTTTAAGTCGAATTTAACACCATCAACTTCATTTATACCTCCAAATTTCTTACCCGCAGTAATTTGAGACATTAATGTATTATATACCTTTCCTGCTAATGCCATTGAAGGTGGAATATATAAGTTATCCTCTTCTTCAATTTCATCATGTTTTCCTCTACCTACTAACCAGTTACATGCCATCATAACATTTGAACGATACGTGTCACCTCCTGATAGATTTGCCGATTCAAACATTTCCATAACATCATCCGGTTCATCTAAGTGTTGAAAATCAGTAATTAACATTACTTTATTATCATAAGCTATCTTAGCCCACTTTTCAATTACTTTATTTGAACCTAAGTACCCTGGAATTACTAATAAAGAATAATTTTGTCTTAAATCTAAACGATCAAATCCATTCACTAATTCTTCTTGTATATTATCAATAAACCTTGTGTTATCTAAATCGCTTAATTGATCTAATTCAGCATTAACAATTGAAATATTTTTCAACTTGGTTTCTTCTGTATTCTTATAAAATAAAGCTATACTTCTATAGTTTTCCTCAAGTTCTTTTGTTTCTTCAATTGCTATTTTAAGGTTTTTCTTTAATGTTTTTTCAGCTTCTTCTGCTTTTTCAGTACAATCATTTACTAAATCTACTAGATTATCTGAAGTTTTTAGAGAATCCGCCCACAATCTTAAAATCTTTTTTAATGTTTCTCGCTCTCCTTTTTTATTTGACTCTGTAAGAAATATATTTTTTCTTGCTTTTCTATCTGGATTTAAATTTTGAACACCTTCAATTGAACCTTCTAATAAATCAAATCCTCCAAACTGAATAAATGATTCAAGGTTCTGTTCTAATGAACGTAATTCTAATTCCTTATGCTCTTGATTTATGCTTGATGCAGCACTATTGTTTTCATTATTTGCCATAGCTTTTCTTATTTGTCTGATTGATCAATTTCTGAAATTAAATTTTCTAAAGTATCTATTATAGCTTTCTTCGCATCTGGATCTTGCAATGCTAATTTTAGAACTTTATTTGTTTTCAATTGTTTGATCATTTTTTTATACTGTTCGTTCTTTGTTTTTAAATCAGTCAAAATTGAACTTTGTTGTGAAATTCCATTAATTGAAAAATCCCCCACATTTCTAAATTTCAATTCTTCTCTTATAGTTTGTCCGTTTTCGTCCTCAAACCCAACTTTTACTTTTGGGTCAAAATGTTCAAAAACTTCATCCATATTTTTTAACCCTGTAACTACTTCTGGTTTAACAGGAGTATTTAATGTTAATTTCTGAGCTATTAATGTTCTATTTTGTGGAATTTCAAGAATACTTTCTTGTCCTTCTACTTTTACCTCGTTCCCACCGATTCCGTAGCTATTTGAAAATGTGTTTGCCATAATATAATTTTTATGATATAGATTTATTTATTTATTTTTAAAAGAATGTTCTAAACTTGAAACTCACATGTATTGTTTCAATACATTTATCTTTCTCTTTATTTATTACTACTTTTCTCACTTTTATTCCTTTGCTTTTTATCATCTTATACAACTGATCTAAAGACATATACCTCTTGTCACTATTCACTTTAATTAAAGGAGGTGAATCAAAACAAAAATTATTTTTAAAATTACTTAATGAAATTTTATCTTCTGAAATCGAATACATCAACTCTGTAAATTCACTTTCTGTTACTGTTTTTATAACTACAGGAATAGGTTTTACATCTTCTATTTCTGTAAAAGGCTTAACTAAATTATCTATTTTTTTAACTTCAGTCCTTTTTGTTTTCTTTTCTGTTTTTTTAATGTCTCTAGAAACTACAACAACATCTTTAAATACAATATTTTTCTTATCATCATTAACAACAAGAGATACTGTTTTTACTCCTATAGTATTAAATGTATATTTAGGATTTTTTTCTCTGCTATCAACCGTTTCAGTTTCTCCAAATCTCCATTCCCAACTATTAGAATTCATTGTTTTATCTGAAAACTGAACAACATCTCCTTGTTTCACTCTACTTGGCACTTCAAAATCAACTTCTAATTTTTCTTTTATAACTAAAACTTTTGGAGAAATTTTTATTGTTTTCTCAACAGTACACACATTATTAACTAACAACTTCACTTTATAAGCTCCTGCTTTTGTAAACACATGTCCTATTTTAGATTTATAGGATATCTCTGTTCCGTCTCCAAAATACCATCTCCAAGAAAACGAACCTTTAGAATCATCAGAAAAAGTTATCAATTCTCCTACAGTATATTCATTCGCATCAATTTTAAAATCTGTTATTTCACAAGTCACCTCATTAGCTTTCTGAAAAGCTAAAAGAGCGCAAGAAAAAATAAAAATTAATATAAAAAAGACGATTACCTTAAAATCAAAATGTGTTTTTATTTGGCTTTGAGTATTCATTTGTAAATTATAGTTATCTAAATTTCTTAATTAAGAACTCTCCAAATATATAAAAAAAATAATTAGTTCATAATCATAAAAATTAACAATTTATCATAATTTACAAAAAAATTAAATTTATTATGCATGCATAGTAATTTATTCTTTTTTTTTAGTAAATTCGTAACCTTGAATTATAAACCCTATTTAATTTATAAATAATGAAAATATTAGTTTGCATCAGTCATGTACCTGATACTACATCAAAAATTAACTTCACAAATAACGATACAGAATTTGATACTAATGGTGTTCAATTCGTTATAAATCCTAATGATGAATTCGGTTTAACAAAAGCTGTTATATTAAAAGAACAACAAGGAGCAAGTGTAACCGTAGTTAATGTAGGAGGAACAGACGCTGAAGCCACATTAAGAAAAGCTCTTGCAATAGGTGCTGACGAAGCGATAAGAATAAACGCAAACCCAACAGACGGTATGTTTGTAGCAAAACAACTTGCAGAAGTTGTAAAGCAAGGAGGTTATGATCTTATCATTGCAGGAAAAGAGTCTTTAGACTATAACGGAGGAATGGTTCCAGGTATGTTGGCAGGAATCCTTAATTACAATTTTGTAAATTCTTGCACAGGACTTGAGATTGATGGTTCAAATGCTAAGGTAATTAGAGAAATTGATGGCGGAAAAGAAACTCTTTCAACTTCTCTACCATTAATTATAGGTGGACAAAAAGGATTAGTCGAAGAAAAAGATTTACGAATTCCTAACATGAGAGGAATTATGATGGCTCGTTCAAAAGCATTAACAGTAAATGAGCCAACAAATGACAACAACGCAACTAAAGCTGTAAAATTTGAAAAGCCTGCTCCAAAATCGGCAGTAAAACTAGTTAGCGCTGATAATTTAGACGAATTAGTAAATTTACTTCATAACGAAGCTAAGGTAATCTAATAGCTTAATCATTAACTCTTAAATTTAAAGAAATGTCAATTTTAATATATGCTGAATCAGCAGAAGGAAAATTCAAAAAAGTAGCATACGAAGCTGCTTCATACGCAAAGAAAGTAGCAGATTCATTAGGAACAACAGTAACAGCAGTAACTATAAATAATAACAATACTTCTGAGCTAGCTAAATACGGTGTCTCAAAAGTGTTAAAAGTTACAAATGATAATTTATCAAAATTTAATGCAAAAGCATATTCAGACACTATAAAACAAGCCGCTGAAAAAGAAGCTTCAAAATTAATCATCTTAAGTTCTACAACAGATAGTTTATATTTAGCCCCACTAGTTTCAGTAGCATTAGATGCAGGTTACGCATCAAATGTTGTTGCATTACCTTTAAGTACAGCACCTTTTCAAGTTAAAAGAACAGCTTTCTCAAACAAAGCATTCAATATAACAGAAATCACAACAGACGTTAAAGTAATTGCTATTGCAAAAAATTCTTTTGGACTAGTAGAATCTGAAACATCTCTTTCTGAAGAAGATTTTACTCCTACATTAAATGATACTGATTTTAATATTAAAGTAGAAAATATTGAAAAAGTTACTGGCAAGGTAACAATTGCAGATGCTGAAATTGTAGTTTCTGCTGGTCGCGGAATGAAAGGACCTGAAAACTGGGGAATGATTGAAGAATTAGCTTCAGTTTTAGGAGCAGCAACTGCTTGTTCTAAACCTGTTTCAGATATTGGATGGAGACCTCATAGTGAACACGTAGGACAAACTGGAAAACCAGTAGCCGCAAATTTATATATTGCAGTTGGTATTTCTGGAGCTATTCAACATATCGCTGGAATAAACTCTTCAAAAGTAAAAGTAGTTATCAACACTGATGCAGAGGCTCCTTTCTTTAAAGTAGCAGATTACGGAGTAGTTGGTGATGCATTTGAAGTTGTACCAAAACTAATCGAAAAACTAAAAGAATTCAAAGCAAATAATGCTTAATTTTTAGTGGTTTAAAAATATATTATATTTAAATTAGAGTTATCTTTGTTAAGATGGCTCTTTTTTTTATTTTTGGGGCGATATGGATTGTACTTTTCTACTATCCATTTCCCTGTTGTTCAGTATAATCTGATGTTCCTATTTAGATTTTAATTTCATCAGGTTAGATAGAAAAGACCCATATATAACAATAATCTTTAAGTATTGAGTTTTTTACTCGATATTTAATATAAATTAGATAATGAGTTTAGTAAAATTAACAATAAAGGGCATTTCATATAGCCAAACACAAAATGGAGCTTATGCTCTAATATTAAACGAGGTTGATGGAGAAAGAAAACTTCCTATAGTAATTGGTGCATTTGAAGCACAATCAATAGCTATTGCTCTTGAAAAAGAAATTAAACCACCACGTCCGCTAACTCATGATTTATTCAAAAATTTTGCAGATCGATTTGATATTATAGTAAAACAAGTAATCATTCACAAACTTGTTGATGGCGTATTTTTCTCTAGTATAATATGCGAGAGAGACAAAATTGAAGAAATAATTGACGCTAGAACATCTGATGCAATAGCTTTAGCTCTAAGATTTAGCGCTCCTATTTTTACTTATAAAAATATTTTAGACAAGGCTGGAATATATCTTAAAATCAATCCTGCAGAAACAGAAGACAATAAAGATTCTAATGACGATGTTCTTTCAACTCCAGAAACTTTTGGAAACGTAGAACAATCATTGCCTATAACTGAAAGTTATTCTGATTACTCTTTACAAGAATTATACAACAAATTAGAAGAAGCTGTACAAAACGAAGACTATGAAAAAGCAGCTAAAATAAGAGATGAAATCTCTAAGAAAGAATCCTAAAACTTAAACTAATCACGCAAAAAATGTTAAAAAGAATATTTTTATTAATTGCACTTGCTTTTTCATTTTCAACAGTTAATGCTCAAGAAATTGAAAAAAAATGGCAATTAAATACCTCTAAAAATGATTTCCTTGAATTAAAAAACGGAACATACAACTTCAACTTATCTACTGATAGTATTAATCAAAAAGGAGATTATTTAGTACAAGATAAATTTTTATTTCTTTTCGAAAACGGATCCGATTCACCAACGAAGAGATTTCTTATTGATACAAAAACCGACTCTACTCTTATTCTTAAAAAAGGAGAAAAAGCCTATTCGTTCTTTTCATCAAACAAAGTAAAAACACCTATTGTAAACAATAGCACTACTTTAATTGAAAGTAGCGGATTAACTGCTACAGGTATTGGAAGAGGAGTCTTAGGAATGCTAGCATTATTAGGTATTGCAGCATTGTTTAGCGCAAACAGAAAGGCTATAAACTGGAGAACTGTTGGTCTAGGCTTAGCTGCACAATTAATATTAGCAATTGGTGTATTAAAAGTTTCTTTTGTTAAATCTGCCTTTGAATTTGTCGGAAATTTGTTTGTACTAGTACTAGATTTTACCAGAGCTGGTAGTGAGTTTTTATTGGGAGGAATGATGAACGTTGAAAGTTTCGGTTTCATCTTCTTATTTCAAGTGTTACCAACAATTATTTTCTTCTCTGCATTAACATCTTTATTATTTTATCTAGGAATAATTCAAATTGTTGTAAAAGGACTAGCTAAAATACTAACAAAATTACTTCACATTTCAGGTGCAGAAAGTTTATCGGTAGCAGGAAACATCTTTTTAGGACAAACAGAAGCTCCTTTAATGATTAAAGCTTACTTAGAAAAAATGAATAAAAGTGAAATATTATTAGTAATGGTTGGCGGAATGGCAACAGTTGCTGGTGGTGTTTTAGCTGCATATATTGGATTTTTAGGAGGAAATGATCCTGTGCTTCGTTTAGAATTTGCAAAACACCTACTTGCCGCTTCTGTAATGGCTGCCCCAGGAGCAATAGTAATTTCAAAAATATTATACCCGCAAACAGAAAGTATAAATACAAATGTAGAAGTTTCTAAAGAAAAAATTGGATCAAACATATTAGATGCTATTTCAACAGGGACAACTGAAGGATTAAAACTAGCTGCAAATGTAGCCGCAATGCTTTTAGTCTTCATTGCTTTTATTGCTATGATTAACCATACGCTTGGCTGGATTGGAGATTGGTCTGGTCTAAACAACGTTATTGCTGATAACACTCCATATTCTAAATTTTCACTTGAAACTATCTTAGGGTTAATTTTTTCACCTTTAATGTGGCTAATTGGTGTCGCAAAAGAAGATATGATGTTAATGGGACAATTATTAGGTATTAAATTAGCAGCTTCAGAATTTGTAGGATATATTCAACTAGCAGAACTAAAAAATGTGACAAATGACATCCATTTCACCTATCAAAAATCGGTAATCATGGCAACATATATGTTATGCGGTTTTGCTAACTTTGCTTCAATTGGAATTCAAATTGGAGGAATTGGTTCGCTAGCTCCTAACCAAAGAAAAACTTTATCCGAATTTGGCTTAAAAGCTGTAATTGGTGGAAGTATAGCGTCACTATTATCAGCAACTATTGCAGGAATGATTATTGGATAAAATATAAAATGTTTCATTATGCTTATAATTCATTATTTCAAATGCAATTTCTGCAATAAAGAAAACAAAATTAAAATAGCGGAAGATGATAGAGGAGCTTTACAAATGAAAAAAGGAGATGAAATTCCTTATTCTTGTTTGGAATGCCACAAAAAAGACAAAATACATATCAATAAAATAAGAGCAACACCTTCAATGACTGTCTTTGCTTTTGTTTCATTAATAAGTATTTTAATATCAATTGTATTGATTCTATTTTTTGGTTTACTTGCAACACTTTCATTTGGCTTACCAATGTTATTTTATCTATTTCAACAAGGACAAGCAAAATACTTTAATTCATACAGGATAAAAACAAAGTAGAAAAAGTAATCTTTCTAAAAAATTATAAATTTCAAATGCAACAATATCACGACCTAGTAAAGCATGTATTAACAAATGGCAATCAAAAAGGTGATCGCACAGGAACTGGAACTATTAGTGTTTTTGGTTATCAAATGCGTTTCGATTTAAGTAAAGGTTTTCCAATGGTTACCACTAAAAAACTACACTTAAAATCAATTATTTACGAATTATTGTGGTTTTTAAAAGGAGACACTAACATTTCTTACCTTAAAGAAAATGGAGTTAAAATTTGGGACGAATGGGCTGATGAAAATGGAGATTTAGGACCTGTTTATGGTCATCAATGGAGAAATTGGAACAGTGAAGAAATTGATCAAATTACCGAATTAATCGAAACCTTAAAAAACAATCCAAACAGCAGAAGAATGTTAGTTTCTGCATGGAATCCTAGTGTTTTACCAAATACTTCCGTCTCTTTCTCAGAAAATGTTGCTAATGGAAAAGCAGCCTTACCACCTTGTCATGCCTTTTTCCAATTTTATGTTGCTGATGGAAAATTAAGCTGTCAATTATATCAAAGAAGTGCTGATATATTCTTAGGAGTTCCTTTCAATATTGCTTCTTATGCTTTATTCACTATGATGGTTGCACAAGTTTGCGACTTACAAGTTGGTGATTTCATTCATACATTTGGAGATGCTCATATTTACAACAATCACATCGAGCAATTAGAATTACAATTATCTCGTGATTGTCGTCCTTTACCAACAATGAAATTAAATCCAGAAATTAAAAACATTTTCGATTTCAACTTTGAAGATTTTACTTTAGAAGGCTACGATCCGCATCCGCATATCAAAGGAGCTGTTGCCATTTAAATTAATAACATGAAGAAAATTGTATTTTTATTTTTATTAGTTTCAACATTTGGATTTTCACAAGAAGACGATTATTCAAAAATATTTTCAAATTTTGATAGTATTCAAAAAGGAAGTTTTCAATCACACATAAATCGAATAGTAAATTTAATTATTTACGACTATGCTAAACAAAAAAAGGAGAAATCTAGTGAAATTTTAATAATCACAAAAATAGATTCATTAGGAAAACTGAACTTAGTACACACCAAAGAAAGCACTCAGAATAAAGATATAAAAAAGTCTATTATTGCTCTTTACAAAAAAATTCCTCCATTTTTTATTGAAGGAATGCAAAATCAAACATTCACATTATATTTAACATTAGAAAACAATATAGATATTCCTAAATGGAGAGAAGATTTATTTAGCAAAAAAGAAAATAATATTAACAATTTTAATAGTCTTGAAAAAATACCCAGTTTCAAAAATTCCACTATTCAAGAAACTGATCCAATAAAAAACTTCAACACAAATATCTTAACTCATATTAAAAAAAACTTCAGATATCCATCTTATGCTTTAAAAAACAATATATCTGGACAAGTAACTATTTATTTTATCATTGAAAAAGAAGGAAACATTAAAACAATCATTTGCTATGATTCTCATCCTTCTTTACAATTAGAGAGCATCTCTATAATTAAAAAACTACCACAATTTAACCCTGGCTATATAAACAATGAACCTGTTCAAGTATCATTTAGCCTTCCTTTAACTTTCAAACTTCAATAAATCTTGTTATTATTTTCTTAAAAAAAGTAAAACCTTTTTCTCATTATTTGTAATTACACTATTTTTAGCTAAAATCTGTCTAATCAACAACCTATTTATTTATAATGAAAAAAATTACACTTCTAATTTTAATAGTATTATCCTTTAATAACAGTTATTCTCAATTTTGGAAAAAGAAAAAAGCCAAAAAAACAGAAACGATTGTTCCTGTTGAAAAGAAAAAAGAAGGAAAAATAAAAGACTATAACAACATTATCACAAAAGAAGCTAAAACCACTTCTGGCCTATTCAAAGTTCACAAAGTAACCGACAAATATTATTTTGAAATCCCAAATAACCTACTAAATAAAGACATGCTTTTAGTCAGTAAGTTTGCTAAAGTTCCTAGTGGTCTAGGTGGTGGATATGTAAATGCTGGAACAGAGATGAACACTCAAATGATTGTTTGGGATAAATTTGAAGATAAACTTTTAATCAAAGTAAAATCAACAAATAGCATTGCAAACGATAGTCTTCCAATAAATATCTCAGTAAAAGCAAACAATAACGACGCCACTTTATATGCTTTTGACATTGCGTCTTTTTCTAAAGACTCAACGGCAATAGTAATTGATGTAACTAAATTTTTCTCAAGCGATGTAAAAGCCATTAGTGGATTATCTTCAGGAATAAGAGAAGCATATAAAGTAAAAAATTTAGATGAGAGTAGAAGTTTTATCAATTACATTAAAGCATTTCCTTTAAACATAGAGATTCTACAAGACTTTACTTATAACGCTTCAAAACCTTCAACATTAGCAAATACAGAAACCATTAGTGTTCAAATGAGTCAATCTATGATTCTATTACCAGAAGAACCTATGCGCCCTCGATTATTTGATTCACGAGTTGGCTGGTTCACTTTAAACAAATACGATTATAGTAGTGAAGAATTAAAATCAGACAAAAAAACATACATTAGAAGATGGAGATTGGAGCCAAAAGACGCTGAAGCCTATGCAAGAGGAGAATTAGTTGAACCTATTAAACCCATAATTTATTATTTAGATCCTGCAACTCCTGAAAAGCTGAGACCTTACATAAAAAAAGGAGTTGAAGAATGGCAAAAATCTTTTGAAGCTGCTGGTTTCAAAAATGCAATTATTGCAAAAGATCCTCCTACAAAAGAAGAAGATCCTGATTTTAGTCCCGAAGATATTAGATACTCTGTAATACGATATGTAGCTAGTACAACAAGAAATGCTGTTGGACCTAGTATTTCAGACCCAAGAACTGGTGAAATAATAGAAAGTGATATTATTTGGTATCACAATCATTTACGTTCATACAGAAATCGATATTTAATTGAAACTGGTGCCGCAAACCCAACTGCACGAACATTACACACAAGTGAAGAAGAAATGGGCGAAATGATGCAAATGGTAATTGCTCATGAAGTTGGTCATGCTTTAGGGTTTCCTCATAATATGAGTGCAAGTTGCGCATATAATGTTGAAGATTACAGAAAACCTGCTTTTACAAAATTCAATGGAATTTCTGCTAGTATAATGGATTATGCAAGATTCAATTATATCGCACAGCCTGGTGACAAAGATGTTCGCTATATAAGACAAATGGGACCTTATGATACCTATGCTGTAAATTGGGGATATCGAATTATTCCAAATGCAAAAACACCAGAAGATGAAATCAAAACATTAGACAAATGGATTCTTGAAAAAGCAGGAAATCCAATATATGAGTTTGGAAAACAATCTAGTAATTTTGATCCTTATTCCCAAACAGAGGATATTGGAAACAATGCTATGTTAGCAAGTAATTACGCTATTAAAAACTTAAAAATTGTTGCAAAAAAATTACCTGAATGGACTAGTGACATATCAAATAATTATGAAGACTTAGAGGAACTTTACGGAGAATTATTATCTGCTTGGAGTAGATATATAGGCCATGTTGTTACCTATGTTGGAGGAGTTAACGAAACAGAAAAAAAACCAAATCAGAATGGAAATGTATACACAATAACACCTAAAGCAAAACAAAAAGAAGCTGTCAATTGGTTGTTAAAAAATGCTTTTTCAGACCAAGGTTGGTTAGTTGACTCTACTATCTTAAATAAGATTACTCCTGACGGATATCATCAAAAATTACTTTCTTACCAATCAAGACATTTATTCAATCTAATTAGCATTGAAAGACTTGGAAGATTATTGGATGCCGAATTTATTAATAAAGAAAATTATAAAGCCTTAGATTTATTATCTGATATAAGAAAAGGAATTTGGAAAAACAACGCAAAAACAGTATCAATCACAGAAAGAAACATCCAAAAATTACATTTAGAAAGAATGATTTCATTATACAATGATGATGCTAAACACAGCTACAATGTTTCTTCATCTGATATAAAATCATTAATATATGGAGAGTTATTACAGCTAAAATCAGACTTAACTATTGAAAAAAACCTAACAAGAGATACCGAAACCAAGTATCACTATCTAGAATGTATAAGCAGAATTGAAAAATGCTTTGAAAACAAATAAATTAAAAGCATCTTTCTTAAACATCTACTTTTTTAATTCACACAATAGTATTTTATAGTAAGTACTATTGTGTGTTTTGTTTAAAAAATATTTCTCTTCTAAATTATCAAATAAAAAACAAAATCATTATTTTAAAAACATATAATTTTAAAGTTAAAAAATTATCAATTATTAATTTAAAGCAAAAGATAAAAATACATACGTAAAAAAAATAACCACTTCTCTATATACACATAAATTTAAAATTCCAGTATTTAAAAATACTTTTATTCTTTGAAAAAAATCTGGCTCGTTTTTTGATTAATCCGTTTATTGATTGTCAAAAAAACTTTACTCAAATGGTTTTCAAGCTTTTATTAAAAAAAAGAAAATCATTTTTAATTGAAAGATATGTAGAAACTAAAATAGTTTTACTATTTTTGCAATCGTTTTTCTAAATTAAAAAAAATATTTAAAGAAATCCCATGAAGAAAATTATTTTATTGTTATTACTGATTATCAACTCAACAGCATTTAGTCAAATTATTACTTTTTCAGAGTATGATGAATTCCTAAAAAAACATGTATCTACTAAAGGTGTTGTAGACTACGACAAAGTATTAAAAAACATTAAAGACATAAATAATATTACCTATAATTTTTCTAAAATTTCTCCAAATAAAAGTTGGTCAGAAGCAGAAGTAAAAACATATTGGATTAACGTTTACAATGCAAATGTTATAAAATTGTTAGCCGAAAATTATCCTATTAAAAGTATAAATTACATTAGAGATCCTTTTAAAATGGATTTCATTGACTTTGATGGCGAAAAAATTTCTCTAGATCATATAGAACATGAAATATTAAGACCTTTAAACGACCCTAGAATTCATTTTTCTTTATACTCAACTGCGATATCTTCTCCAGTTTTAAAAAATAGCGCTTATTCTTCGAATAGTATTGAATATGATTTAGACGTTGCTACTAGTCTTTTTATAAACGATCAATCTAAAAATATTTTAGGAACTGCGACTTCTCAATTATCTAAAGTATTTGAATGGTACTTTACTGATTTTATTGGAAATGTAACAATTGTTGATTTTATAAATAAGTACTCAACAACACATATTAGCTCTTCTACAAAATTAACGTTTTTAGAATACAACTGGAATCTTCACCGTTAATCAAGCAAAAGATTATACTAAATTATAAATAATGCCTATTTGATTTTGAAAATCAAATAGGCATTATTATTTATTCAATCATATAAAAACAGTAAATCTCATCTTTAAAAATTCATCAAACACTAAACCCTTAAAAGAATCACTTTTTAACGATAAAGATTTCCTTATATCAATAAAAAACCTATTTTAGCCATAATTTATTACAAAGAAAAATGTTCACTATTATAGCAGCTGCTTCTGAAAATAATGCTTTAGGTAAAAACAATGAATTAGTTTGGCACTTACCAAACGATTTCAAACGATTTAAAGCCTTAACAACAAATCATTATATTATTATGGGTAGAAAAACTTTTGAAAGTTTCCCTAAACCATTACCAAACAGAACACATATTATTATAACTAGACAAAAAAACTATAGCGCTCCAGAAGGATGTATAATTGTTGATAATCTAAAAAAAGCAATCAATCTCTGCCCAAAAAATCAAGAGAATTTCATAATTGGTGGTGGAGAGATTTACAAGCAATCAATGGAAATAGCTGACAAAATAGAACTAACAAGAGTTCACACCAAAGTAGATGCTGATACTTTCTTTCCAGAAATTGACAAAAACGAATGGAATCTTATTGCTACAGAATCCCATCCAAAAGATGAAAAACATGCATTTGATTTTACATATTTAACGTATATTAAAAAATGAGAATTTTATTCGTATTTTTGCACTTCATAAAATAAAAAAAATGCCAAAAAATATAACTCCATACAAAGACTCAGAACTAGGAAAAAAAGAACAAGTAGCTCAAATGTTTGACTCTATTTCTGAAAATTATGATGGATTGAATCGTGTAATTTCATTTGGAATAGATATTAAATGGCGCAAAAAAGTTTTAAAACTAGTTTCTAATAAAAACCCAAAAACTGTTTTAGACATAGCGACAGGAACAGGTGACTTAGCGATCTTAATGACAGAAACTACTGCTGAAAAAATTATCGGTTTAGATATTTCAGCAGGAATGCTTGAAGTAGGAAAAAAGAAAATAGACGCAAAAAAATTAAATCATAAAATAGAGATGATTTTAGGAGATAGCGAAACTATTCCTTATGAAGATAATTATTTTGATGCTATCACTGTTGCTTTTGGTATTCGAAATTTTGAAAATTTAGAAAAAGGATTAGCTGAAATTTTAAGAGTCTTAAAACCTAATGGTATTTTTGTAATACTTGAAACTTCTGTTCCTACAAAATTCCCTTACAAACAGGGATATGCCTTTCACTCAAAATTCATATTACCTCTTGTAGGTAAACTCTTCTCTAAAGACAAATCCGCTTATAGATATTTATCTGATTCTGCAAATATTTTTCCTTTTGGAGAAGCTTTAAACAATATTTTAAGAAAAATTGGGTTTATAGAAGTAACACACTTACCTCAAACATTAGGTGTTGCAACAATTTATCATGCCACTAAAAAATAGTATGAAGAAAAATATAATTTTATTCTTAATAACCACAACATTAGGTTATGCCCAAGGAGGCTTGTTTGGAAAAGATCCGATCATAAATCTTGAAAATTTTGACAAACAAAAAATCCATTGGGGATATTACTTAGGTTTCAATAGTCTTGATTACAAATTTGATTATTTAAGTCCTACTAAGGATATTGAATCTGAAACGACTATTGGATTCAATGTTGGCCTTGTAGGAAACCTTCGTTTAATGGAATATATTGATTTACGTTTTGAACCAGGGTTAAACATCACTCAAAGAAATTTAATATATCCAAATATTGAAGACCCAGTTGACCGATTAAGAGAAGTAAAATCTACTTATATCCATTTCCCTTTACTTTTAAAATTTTCTTCAAAACGCACTGGAAACATCAGACCCTATTTATTAGGAGGTGTTTCTGCCTCTTTAAATTTAAGTAGTAATTCAAAAGCTCCTGATGATAATTTCAATGACCGTTTTAGAGTTAAAAAATGGACTAATAACTATGAAATAGGCTTTGGAATCGACCTTTATCTTGAATATTTTAAGTTTTCACCTTCAATAAGAGGTGTATTTAGTATGAATGATGAATTAATAAGAGACAATACACCAGATAGTCCGTGGACAGGAAACATTCAAGAAATGAAAACAAGAGGTATTTTTATTAATTTCACTTTCCATTAAATCATCTTTTAAATTCGCTTAAAATTATTCCAGTAGCGGTAGCAACATTTAAGCTTTCTGTTTGTTTCAGTTTTCCAAATCTTGGAATAGATATTCTTTTGCTTATTAACTTTTCAATCGAATCACTTATTCCATTAGCTTCATTACCCATAACAATAATACCTTCATTAGGCAATTGTTCATTATAAATAACATCTCCATCCATAAAAGTTCCAAAAACAGGAAGTTCCGTTGTTTTCAAAACACTCTCTAAATCAGTATAAACAACTTTAACTCTACTTATAGAGCCCATAGTAGCCTGTACAACTTTAGGATTATAAATATCTACTGTTTCTTCAGAACAAATTAAAGTTTCAATTCCAAACCAATCACAAAGCCTAATAATTGTACCTAAATTACCTGGATCTCGAATATCATCTAATGCAACAATTAATCCTGAAAGTGTACCTTTTTTCTCTAATGGAATTCTGAAAAGTGCCAAACAATTATTTGGAGTTGTTAATGCACTAATTTTTTTTAATTCAGCATCTGTAATGGTATGACTTTTGCTTTTATCAACGTATGAAAATATATCATCTGTAGAAAACAAAGCTTCCAATTCATAATTAGCTTCTAGTAGTTCTTGAATTACTTTTTTACCTTCTGCAAAGAATAATTGATGCTGTTTTCTATATTTTTTTTGCTGTAAACTTGTAATAAGTTTAATTTGGTTTTTACTAACCATAAAAATTGTATTTTTGACTAACTATTTTTTATTACCTTGAAAAAACTTTTTCCAAAAATAACACTAATATTCTTAACTGGAACCATTTTTTACTCTTGTTCTATAGTAAAAAAAGTTCCTGAAGATGGACAATTATTGACTAAAAACATCATTTTAGCCAATGATACAATTGTAAAAAATGAAAGAATAGAAAATCTTTTAAGTCAAAAACCAAATGGGAAGCTTCTTGGTTTTCCACTTAGACTTGGCCTTTACAATTTAGCGAAAGACAATCCTGACTCTTTATATTATGACTGGTTAAACCGAAAACCCAATCGTAGAGAAAATTTAGCCAAACTTATCTCAAACAAACAAGTAGATCGACTAAGTCAATCATTTCTTGTTTCTGGATTAAGTAGATTTTTAAAAAAAACAGGTGAAGCTCCAGTAATTATAAATAAAATAAAAATCAATAGTACAAAAAACAAACTCAAAGGATACTATGAAAATCAAGGCTTTTTTAATACTGAAATAAGTGCAAAAATTGATTCTGTTGGTGTAAAAAAGGCAAAAGTAACCTATAATATTATCACTGGAGAACCATCATATATAGATAGCATTTCAAGACGAATAGAAACTCCTGAAATCGACAGTTTATTTACTAATATTCAGTCTAGTTCTTTTTTAAAATCTGGAGATAAATTTAACGGAAACAACTTTGATCTAGAAAGAGCAAGACTTACTAACTATTTCAGAAATAATGGTGTTTATCATTTTCAAATCAATCATGTAAGATATGACATTATTACAAATGAAAGAGATAAAAAAGTAGATGTTGTATATGATATTGAAGATAGAAAAATAAAAAGAGAAGACACGCTTGCTAAAACACCTTTTAAAATTTACAAAATAAATCAGGTTAATATATACACTAATAACAATTCCAGAGAAACTAATAAAATAACCGATAGTGTTTCTTATAACAATTACAACATTTACAGTAACGGCAAACTAAACTATAAACCAAAAGCGATTACTGATGCTATTTTCATTGAAAAAGGAAAACTTTTTAGTGATCTTGACCGATCATTAACATCACGATCATTAAGTAACTTAAAAGTATTTAACTTTCCTAATATTGAATACATAGAAGATACTTTATCTGGTGGTTCAAACAAACTAATTGCTAACATTTATTTATCTCCTTTAAAAAAGAAAAACTTAAATGCATCTATAGATTTTACTCATTCAAACATACAAGATTTTGGTATTACAGGAAATCTTTCACTTACATTCAGAAATTTATTCAGAAGAGCAGAAACACTTGAAATTACAACACGTGGAAACATTGGATCTTCAAAAGATTTAGCAAATCCTAACGATACTTTTTTCAACATCTCTGAATACGGTGTAGATGCTAAACTTACTTTTCCTAGAATTTTCTTTCCTATAAACACCACAAGACTGATAAAAAAGGAAATGTTACCTACTACTCAAATGAGTTTTGGATTAACAAATCAGAAAAATATCGGTTTAGACAAAGAAAATTTCACTGGTATAATCAATTATAATTGGCTACCAAAAGACAACACAACTATTCGTTTTGATTTGATCAATATACAATTTGTACGAAATTTAAATATCGACAATTATTTTAATGTTTACAACTCTTCTTACAATCGATTAAATAATCTAGCTCAAATCTATAATACTAATCCTAATAACTTAGATGAATATGGCGATCTTACTTTCCCAGGAGCCATTACATTTATCGATGAAGTAGTTAACAACCAAACAGCATTAACGAGTGACCAACAAGATTATCAATCTATAAGAAGTATTGGAGAAAGAAGAAAACGTTTAATTGAAAACAACCTTATTGTCTCAAGTGCTTTCACTTTTAGTAAAAATACTCGAAAAGGATTTCTAGACAACACATTTTATGCATTCAAAGCAAAATTAGAAACCGCTGGAAATGCTATATCATTATTAGCAAAAAGGAAAAATGAACCTTTAAATGATAATGGAAATAATACTGTTTTTGGAATTGAATATGCTCAATATGTAAAAGGAGAATTTGATCTTATAAAACACTGGAGCTTAGGCAAAAAAAATATTATTGCTTTTAGAACTTTTGGCGGACTAGCTGTTCCTTATGGAAATGCAAACTCAATTCCTTTCTCAAGAAGTTATTTTGCTGGAGGTTCAAATGACAATAGAGGTTGGCAAGCTTACAGTCTTGGTCCTGGAAGCAGTGGTGGTATAAATGATTTCAATGAAGCTAACCTAAAAATTGCAGCAAGTGTAGAATATCGTTTTAATATCTTTGGAAAAGTAAATGGTGCTTTATTTGCTGATGCTGGTAATATTTGGAACATTTTTGACAACGTAGAAGATAAATCATACACATTTAATGGGATAAAATCACTTCAAGACATAGCTTTAGGCACAGGAATCGGGTTTCGTTATGATTTTGATTTTTTTGTTTTTAGAATTGACTTAGGCTATAAAACATACAATCCTGCAAAAGAAATGAGTCAAAGATGGTTTAGAGACATCAACTTTAGCAGAACAGTTTTAAATTTTGGAATTAATTATCCATTCTAATTTTTTAAATTATTATTTTTGTAGCATTATTAAAAAATAACCAACTATGAGCCACAACATAAAACCTGGTGTCGCAACTGGAGATCAGGTACAAGAAATATTTCGTTTTGCGAAAGAAAAAGGATTTGCACTACCTGCTGTAAACGTTACAGGATCAAGTACTATTAACGGTGTTCTTGAAACCGCTGCAAAATTAAAAGCACCTGTAATTATCCAGTTTTCTAACGGAGGTGCATTATTCAATGCAGGAAAAGGACTTTCGAACGAAAATCAAAAAGCGGCTATTTTAGGAGGCGTAGCTGGAGCAAAACACATACACGAATTAGCAGAAGCTTATGGAGCAACTGTAATACTTCATACTGATCATTGTGCAAAAAATCTATTACCGTGGATTGATGGATTATTAGATGCCTCTGAAAAACATTTTGCAGAAACTGGAAAACCTTTATTCAGTTCTCACATGATTGATTTATCTGAAGAACCAATTGAAGAAAACATAGAAATTTCTAAGAAATACCTAGAGCGAATGAGTAGAATGGGTATGACATTAGAAATAGAATTAGGAATTACTGGTGGAGAAGAAGATGGTGTAGATAATTCTGATGTAGATAGTTCAAAATTATATACCCAACCTGAAGAAGTAGCTTATGCTTATGAAGAATTAATGAAAGTTAGTCCTCGTTTCACCATAGCTGCTGCATTCGGAAATGTTCATGGTGTATACAAGCCAGGAAATGTAAAATTAACTCCAAAAATATTAAAAAACTCACAAGAGTTTGTTCAAAATAAATACAAAACAGAAGCCAACCCAGTTGATTTTGTTTTTCATGGAGGAAGTGGTTCTACAATTGAAGAAATAAGAGAAGCTATTACTTATGGTGTAATAAAAATGAACATCGACACTGATTTACAATTTGCATTTACAGAAGGAGTTAGGGAATATGTAGTATCAAAAGTTGATTATTTAAAAACCCAAATAGGAAATCCAGAAGGATCTGAAATACCTAATAAAAAATATTATGATCCTAGAAAATGGATTAGAGAAGGTGAAATGACTTTCAATAAACGCTTAGAAAAAGCATTCGAAGACCTAAATAACGTAAATACTTTATAATAATTTAAAAACCAGAAATTAAATTTAATTCTAAATTTAATTTCTGGTTTTTTTACTGCTAACATTAAAAATATGGCTTGGTTTAAAAGAAAAGAAAAAGGGATACAAACCCCAACGGAAGATAAAAAAGATGTACCAAAAGGATTATGGTATAAATCTCCAACTGGGAAAATTATTGACACTGAAGAATTAGCTAAAAATCTTTGGGTAAGTCCTGAAGATGATTTCCATGTAAGAATTGGTAGTGCAGAGTACTTCGAAATTTTGTTTGACAATAATGAATTCAAAGAACTAGATGCAAAAATGACATCTAAAGACCCTCTTAAATTTCAAGATACTAAAAAATATAGCGATCGTTTAAAAGATGCTATGGAAAAAACGAAATTAAAAGATGCTGTTAGAACTGCTGTTGGAAAATCAAAAGGAAAAGACTTAGTTGTTTCTTGTATGGATTTTGCCTTTATTGGTGGTTCAATGGGAGCTGTTGTTGGTGAAAAAATAGCTAGAGGTGTTGATTATGCTATTCAAAATAAGATACCTTTTGTAATGATTTCAAAATCTGGTGGAGCACGTATGATGGAAGCTGCATATTCATTAATGCAATTAGCCAAAACATCTGTAAAACTAGCACAATTAGCAGATGCACAAATTCCTTACATTTCTTTATGTACTGATCCTACAACAGGAGGAACAACTGCATCTTATGCAATGTTAGGCGACATCAATATTGCAGAACCAGGAGCCCTTATTGGATTTGCTGGACCACGTGTTGTAAAAGACACAACAGGAAAAGACCTGCCAGATGGTTTTCAAACATCTGAATTTCTTTTAGAACATGGATTCTTAGATTTTATTTCACATAGAAAAGAACTTAAAAACAAGATCAATTTATATTTAGATTTAATTCTTAATCAAGACGTTAGATAAATAAAAAGAGCTAGTAAATTACTAGCTCTTTTTATTTATCTGTAATACCAGAAAAAATCTTTCAAAAAAAATAAATAAATTACTTCTAACCTTTTTGATTGTATTAAAAAATAATTATATTTGCACCCACATTATAACCCATGCGGGTATGGTGAAATTGGTAGACACGCCAGACTTAGGATCTGGTGCCGAAAGGTGTGAAGGTTCGAGTCCTTTTACCCGCACAAAAAGCTGAACACTGTTCAGCTTTTTTTATTTATACAAAAGCTCATAATAATTGATTTTTTAAATAAAAAAATCTCTAAGAAATAATCCTAGAGATTCTGTAACTGTCTGTTTTTTTTTACGCATTTCTAAATTGAAATCGTTTTTTATAAAAAGATAGTACTTATTTACAAAATAAACACTTACTCTAGAGGACGTAATGTATTACTAAATGTAATTTTAAATTTTACTACTTCTCCTTTATACTCTTTTTTTAAATAGATAAATTTATATTTTTTTGCATTTTTAGTTCCTATTACTATTTCCTGTTTCGTATAGTTATCATAAACTATTATATCGCTTTGATTATTAAAACTAAGATAATCAGCAATTCGAGTATTAAGGTTTGTTATAGGATAAGATGAATAAATGTTTTTATCTTTTTGTTTTACTATAATCTTTTCACCTTTAAATCCTTGAGTCAATAAGAGAATACTTCTCTCTTCCGATAATCCGTTATTCTTTTTTAAGAATTCTTTTTTTTCTGCATCATTTACTCCTCTAAAGTCATCTCTAAAGTCTGTATTTACCCCTGATTTACAAGCTACAAAGGCTATACTTATTAAAATTAAAATATACTTCTTCATTTTATTATAACTTTAAAAAAGCTTTTATAGTATAACAGAACTCTACTTTTTTTAAAAGTACTAAACTTAAGTTTATTCTTTTACTATTTTTCTTGTTACAAAATTAGTGGCATTATAAAAAGCTTTTATTAAATACATTCCTTGTTGTAATTCTTGGATATTCAACTCTTTATTTACCGAAATATTTTCAAAACGTTTTATTAATTGTCCTGAAAGAGTATAAACTTCCATTTTCTCAATTTCAGATGATACTGAAACTGTGTTTTTAGTAGGATTAGGATAAATCACTAAACTTTGTTCTACTTCGAAATTACTTGATGACAAAACGCTAGACTGATTCCCAAATATTCGAAACTGTCCCGCAGGAATTGTAATTGGAGTTGTTGCATTTGTTACAACATAAGGAGTATCATCCATTAAATCATACCAAGTCCCTGTAAAAGGAAAGTCTGGAATTATACTAGCGTCTGATACTGAAAAATTAGCCAAAATAACAACATTTTTTAATTCAGTTGCAGGAATTGAATTGTCATAAATATAAATTCGTTGTTTTAAATTATCACCCGCTTCAGGACTTATAGCATATTCCCCATTAAACACAGCTTCACTTTTTTTCAAATTAATTAGTCTAGCATATTTTTGATAAATAGTACTCCTAATTGGATCTGCTAACCAATCTTCCGCCCATTGTGGTTGCGGTTTTGTATCCAATTTACAATTTCCTGAAATAGCATCGGATTCGGAATTAACACTACCATTTGAACAAGTATAAATAGAATCATCCATTCCTAATTCTTGAAAATGCCAAAGCATTTTTGGCCCAGGAATTAAAATACTAGTAGCTCCTATTGCTCCCATTCTATTTAATGCATTATTTAGATTCCCATTTACAGGAGCATTTCCACTTGCTTCACCATAAGTAACAGCTTCATACATTAATCTATCTTTGTCGTGACTTTCTGAGTATCCGATTAATCTTTTTCCTGTGAATCCTCTACTCACATGTCCCATTCTAGAAATACTTGCATTTGAAGCATATCCCATTGCTAATTGTTTATAAGAACTAAATAGTTCTCCCCACATCATAATACCTTTATCTTCTGCTATTCTATAGTTTGCCCATTCTTGTTCTTCTCCATCTGACCCTAAATGTTCAAAAATAGCATAATGAGTATCATCTATACTCCAAGAATAATCTACATACTCTTTCAATACATCTACTCTATCTTGTTGAAATTGATTTGTTAAAGCATCACTTCCTGTAGCATTCTGAGTAAACCCTTTAGTTAAATCCCATCTAAAACCATCAATTTTAAATTCATTTATCCAATATTTAAGTGTTTGTTTTACATAATCCCTAGTAAATGTAGAGGAATGATCAAAGTCTTCACCTACACTATAACTATGTGTTGCAATTGTATTAAAATAAGGATTTTCTGTGCTTGGATTTCCCCAACCATCACCATCTGGATCATTCATCCACATTCTAACCATAGGATTTCTTCCAAATGCATGATTAAAAGCAATATCTAGAATAACGGCAATATCATTTTGATGGCATAAATCAATTAATTCTTTTAATTTATCTTTTGTTCCATAAAATTTATCTAATGCCATATGAAAAGAAGTATTGTATCCCCAACTTTCATTGCCTTCAAATTCCATCACAGGCATTAATTCAATGGCATTAATACCTAGATTTTTAAGATAATCTATCCTATCGATTACATCTTGAAAGTTTCTATTTGCATCAAAATCACGAACCAATAATTCATAAACTACCAAATTATCTTTATTTGGTTTATTGAAGTTTGTTACTTGCCAATTATAAGGAGTTTGTCCTGTTTGAAGAACTGTTACTTCTCGTTCTTGCCCAACTGGATATGTTGGTAAATTAGGAAAAGAAGTTGATGAAATCCAAGGATCATCATAAGGTGATAGTACTAATGTTGAACATGGATCCGCAACTTTAACCAAAGCAGGAGAATTCGCAATAGGAGTTTCATCTACTACCCAATATTGATATGTCTCTATTTGTTCTGAAATTAATCCTGTTATTTCTAACCAAAACTTCTCTGAAACAGGATCTTTTTTCATTGCATAAGATGCATCAGGCTGCCAATTATTAAAACTTCCTGCTACATAAATAAAATCTTTTCCTGGTGCTTCTAACACTAAAGTCGCCTTTGTAAAGTCTGTTATATTATAATTAATCCCATTTTCTAATCCAGATGCCATTGCTTCAGTAATCGTTGAAGGATTTACGATGACAGAAAATGATTTTGTTTGTGTAATAGCTCCTTGTGTAATTTCTAAGTCATAACTTTGATTTTCTAAGATATTAATGTGATTAAATGAATAGGTAGCAACATTATTAACCATATCTATAGAAATACCATTTGCTTTTAAGTTATAATTAGCATTCCCGTTATTATTATTAGCTTCTATAAATAAGCTTTCTCCTGAATTTATAATTGTTGTTGAATTAAGTACTGGCGCTGTTAAATTAGACATAAAAGCTCCAACATTCAATTCTAAATCTCCTGTTTGCTGAGTTCCTGAATCGCTTCTAAAAACAATATTAATTTTTGAAATTGTTCCAGAAACAACACTATAAAAATCTTGAATAGAAGGTGTAATCTCTAATTTATAAATCGTTCCTGACACTAATGTTAACGAAGGTTGAGCTCCATTATCTCCCCAGTTTCCAATAACATTTTGCCAAGGGGTATCATCAACTGTAACTCCTGTATGAGCATATATAGTTCCTGAATAACTTGCCAAGCCTGTCCCTGCTTTATCGAAAAGAATGGTTGCCACTTGATCTGATTCGGGTGTAATTCCACCTTGCCAAGAAATCTGAGAAAACCCTGAAAAGCTAGCAACAATAAATAGTAGTAAGTAAATTTTTTTCATATTTCTTATAATTAAAAATAGAGCCATATTATTCATATAGCTCTATTCTTTTTATTCTAATTATTCAATTGTGATCGTTTTTGTATTTGAGTTAATTTTAAACAAACGTAACTCTGTAGGTCCTGTGTATTTAAAATTACTATCTCCATCAAATGCATTTTCTAATTCTGAATCTATAGTATATCCGTTTGAAACATACCAAGGAAAATTTCTACTTCCTTCTCCCCAACTATCTCCACCATTATTTCCTAAAAAGATTCTGAATGTCTCATTATTAGTAAGAGCAACAGGAACTTCATATATTCCATCTGAAACAATTGGGAATTCAGTTTCACTATCATCTGCCCAACTCCAACCTCCTGGTGTAGCTGCTCCTACTAACCAGTGAGATGTTGGCTCTATACCAGAGCTAACTGTACTGTTTGCTATCGATATAGTTTTTTGATTTTCATCAATTTTTATTCTATATGTTCCAGGTGTTCCAGTAAAACTAAAATTTGAATCACTATCATTTGCATTTTCAAGTACACTCACAATTTTATACCCTAAACCTGTATAATATGGATAATTTCTTCCTGAATTCCAATCTCCTGAAACAGTAAAAAATCTAAATGCCCCATTCTCTAAATTAGTTCTTGAAGAAAGTACATTGTCATTACATATTAAATTTAAAGGAGAAGACCAGTTCCATCCTGTTGTTGATGTTATTGCAGTACCTACGGCATACTGACCTAAACAGCCATAAGCTGTAACTAAATAAGTAATAGCATCTGAATATACTGTTTCAGCATCAGTTGTACCAACAGATGCCTTAACTCTAATATCAATAGCACTTTGAACAAATGGTGTTGCTCCTGCAATTAAAGCTGCTAAGTTTAGCTGATTAGTAGGAATTGAAATAAATTTATTATTTGTTGTTCCTAAGTCTTGAGCATCACTAAAATCAGAGCCATTTGGTGCTAATTGAACGGTATATGTAACTTCAGTTGGCACTCCAAAAGTAGCCGCTTCCCAAGTCAAAGAAATTCCTGGATTTGTAGGAGTTCCTTCATTTAAAATTACAGATTCATTATTAATTGGAGTTACAATTCTAAATGATTCAGATTGAGAACTTACAATTAATAAATCTTGTTCATCTTCACAAGCATTCAAACTTAAAATTAAGCTTAAAGCTATAAATGTTTTAAATATATTTTTCATTTTTAATAATTTTAATTGATATTTTAATACCCTGTATTCTGAGTCAAATTAGGATTTGAAGCTAAAGAAGCAGTAGGAATTGGAAAAACTTTTAAATGAGTTGGAAGTGCAATTCCATTAGAACCATTTCCTTTCCACACCCAGTTATAACTTCCTCCTGTATATTTTCCAAATCGGATTAAATCTTGTCTTCTGTGAGATTCCATATATAATTCTCTGGCTCTTTCATCAATAATAAAGTCTAAATTCAAATCTGCATTGGTAATATTAGCATTAGTTGCACCGTTATTTGCTCTTTCTCTTAACAAATTCACATAAGTAACTGCATCTGTCATTGTTGCATTTGAAGCTCCTCTAACAGCACATTCAGCATACATTAAATATACATCTGCTAATCTAAATAAAGGAAAATCGGTATCTACAAAAGTTGTATTTGATCCTGACACACCTGTTGACGAGATATTCGAATATTTCCCAAATACAAATCCTTGGTCTTTATCTGCAATATTTGTTATTTCAATACTTCTATTAGCAGAAATAATTGTGTTTCTAGTATCATTATCAAAAATTGGATCACTAAAAATTAAGGAAAATTGTTTTCTTAATCGTATTGCTCCTCCCCAACCACCTACTCCGAAGTCGTCTCCATTTGATTCAATAGAACCTACTTGTCCATTACACAAAACAGTAGTTGGCCCATAGTTTTGAGTATTTATAGCATCAGATTGAAGTGTAAAAATTAATTCTGGAGAAGTATCATTATCTTTTTTAAAATTATTTAAATAATTTGTATTTAAGGTATATCCTCCGTTTATAATGTCATTACATTTTGTGACACAATCTACATATCTATTTTGCCCTATATATACTTCTGCATTAAGATACATTTTTGCCAAAATCATGTTTGCGACTGCTTTATCTAGTCTTCCATATTCATTAGTTCTTGGATCTTTTAGATTTGGTAAAACAGCATTAATTTCAGATTCAATAAAATCAAAAAGTTGCTGTCTATTATATTCTGGTCCTTGAAAATTAATAGGATCGTCTTCTGTAATAAAAGGTGCTTTTCCATATAGATCCATTAAATTATAATATGCTAAAGCTCTTAACACTCTAACTTCATTTCTATATAAATTAATATTAGCAACCTCAACACCGTCAGTTATACCTCTTGAATTTAATTTTTCTGAAGATGATTGTCTTAAAAACTCATTTGCAATTGCTACTTCAACCATTGTTCTACTAAACATTCCTAAAATAATAGGATTATCCGCAGACCATATATTTCGTTGTAGTTCTCTTGTACCTGGATCATTTTCATAGCTCCAAATTATTTGATCAGCTGTTAAGTCTTGCATATACCAAAGACATCTTCCATACTGACTTGTCCCTGCATCAACCCCTTCTAGAAAAGAAGATTCTGCGCCACCAGTTCCTGTTAAAGATAAATTCCCATAAACACCTGCTAATGCTTGCTTATAAGCTCCTGGCTGAGAATAAAATTCGTCAGCAGTAAATACATCATCATCTTCTGGAGTAACATTTAAGTCGTTTGTACATGAAATAAACAGGAACAAAAAACAGATTAATGTTATTAAATTATACTTACTATTTTTCATAATCATTTTTTTAAAACTTAATGTTTGCACCAAATAAGAAAGATCTTTGTCTAGGATAAATGGTATTATCTATTCCGTTATTCGTTATTTCAGGATCTAGTCCTGAATATTTCGTTATCACAAATGCATTTTGAACACCTGTGAAAAATCTTAATGATGCTTTTCCTTCTAACCATTTAGGAAAAGTATAGCCTATTGTAACGTTGTCTAATCTTAAAAATGATGCGTTTTCAATATATATATCTGATAAAATAACATCGGCTGATGTATTAAATCCTGTATCGTAAACTGATGTAGGAATATTTCCTAATGCAGATGATTGTTGGTTTAACAAATCATATTGAGCTCTTCCTGCATTAACTGCATTATAGATCCTATTTCCTACACTTGCTCTCATATTAAATGAGAAATCTAAATTTTTATAATTTAAATAAGAAGCGAAACCAAAAGTAGCATCTGGATCTGGATTTTTATAGATATATCTATCGTCTCCATTTACAATACCATCTCCATTTAAATCAGCATAAGCTCCTTCAATTGGTTGTCCATTTGTGTTATATAATTGTTTATACACATAATAAGAATATGGAGTAAACCCTTCTCTATATATTTGTGCTGTTCCACCAGTACCTGAACCTATACCTCCAATAAATATATCTGCATCTAATGCTAATTCATCAATTCTTCTTTCGAATTTTGTAGCATTAAAATTAACATCCCACTTAAAATTATCTTTTTCAACAACAACAGCGTTTATCGCAAATTCAATTCCTTTTATAGTCATATCTCCTATATTTTGGAATCCTCTATTTGAAAAATTCCCTCCATCTGGCAAAGCCGATCTTACTAATAAGTCTTCTGATTTTTTATAAAAAGCATCTATTGTTCCTGTGATTCTATTATTAAATAATCCATAATCAAACCCAACATTATATGTTGTGGTTTCTTCCCATTTTAAATTAGGATTATATGGAGTTGAAACAGCTATTGGATTTGGAAGATTACCAAAGAAATATTGAGATTGATTATTTCCTGTCACATATTGCTGCAGGTAAGAAAGCCTGTCATTAATATCTTGTTGGCCTGTAATTCCATACCCTAACCTTAATTTTAAATCGGTTACAAACTTAGAATTTTGTAAAAATTCTTCTTTTAACTTCCATGCAAAAGCTGCGGCTGGAAAATTACCCCATCTATTTTCTTTAGAGAAACGAGAAGATCCATCTCTTCTATAAGATAGTGTTAAAATATATTTATCATTATATGTAAAGTTTGTTCTTCCAAAAAAGCCTATTAAAACGATATCAGCAAAAGTATCAACATCTGCAATTGCACTAGTATAATTAGGTTGATTAATGTTTCCAGTTGTAAACTTACTTCCTTCAAATTTTTGATATGAATATCCCGCAGTAGCATCAACTTCCAATGAATTAAACTGTTTTTTATAATTAAAATAAGTATCTAAAGATTTATTTTTTCTGTTTTCGTCAGTAAACTCATTTGCGCCATATGTTCTATTATCATTATTTGGTGATGATCCTGTGAAACGGGAAACAATTTTAGTTCTCTCTCCTTTTGATTCATCAAATCCAAGATTTATTACAGCTCTTAAATCTGGTAGAAAATGAAATTTATAATCTATTTCAAAATTTCCGAATAATCTATTATTAATTCCTCTATCATTTGTTTGCAGCAATTGAGAAACTGGATTTCTTACTACACTTGGTGTTAATTCAGCATTAGAAGGATTGGTTGCCTGATTCCAATATTCAAAAAAACCACCATAATACGAATTAGCATCATATACTGGTTGTGTAGGATCAAATCGTAATGCTGCACCCTCAACACCCTCAGCAAATCGATTTCTTTCATTTGCATAATTTGCAGAAACATTAATTTTTAAATGATTATCTAAAAAGCTTGGGTTTAAAGCAACTCCTATGGTATTTCTATTAAACTCATTTGTAAGCCTTAATCCTTCTTGATATGTATTTCCCAATGATAATCTTGAAGGAATTTTATTAAAAAGATTTCCTCTCACAGAAATATTATTATCTATAAAATCTGTCTTTCTATAAATCTCTTCCTGCCAATCTGTATTTGCATTTCCTAATAGTCCTACTCCTTCTGGAAATTGAGCAGTTACAACATCTCTAAACTCATCAGCAGAAAAAACACTTACTTTTTTCACTAATTTTCCTGTGGCATATTGAACGTTATAATCAACATTCAGTTCTTTTCCTCCTTTTTTAGTTGTAATAATAATAACTCCATTTGATGCTCTTGATCCGTATATGGCAGTTGCAGAAGCATCTTTTAAAACGGTAAACGATTCAATATCGCTTGGATTTAATCCTGCTAATATTGATGTAGAACCTGTATTTGAACTATTCTCAATTGGCAATCCGTCTATCACAATTAATGGATCATTTGAAGCAAATAAAGAAGATCCTCCTCTAATTCTAATTTCCGAACCTGATCCTGGTGCACCACTTGTATTCACCGTTAAACCAGCTACACGACCATTTAATAAATTTTCAGCAGTAACTACTGTTCCTTTATTAAACTCACTGGCTTTTAATGTAGTTACAGCTCCTGTAGCATCTTTTTTCTTAACAGTTCCATAACCAATTACTACTATCCCTTCTAGTTGATTTGTATCCTCAACTAAATATACTGTAATCTCTTTTTGTCCGTTATATAGTATAGTCTGTTTTACAAAACCGAGATAAGTAAAAATTATTTTATCTCCTTTGTTTAGATTAGATAGTGTAAAATTTCCGTCAAAATCTGTAGCCGTTCCAGTACTATTACCTTCTACTGCTATATTCACACTAGGCAATGGCTGCTGTGTCGTACTTTCTATTACAGTTCCTTTTAAAATGTTTTGTGCAAACATTCCTATGGGTAAGATAAGCATGAAAAATAATAACTTTTTTTGTAATGTTTTCATACATTTTATTTAGGTTAAACTTTAAAATTATTATGCTTATAAATCACTTCTAATGTTAAATTTATGTAAAAAAGTGGTTTAAAAAAATAAACCTTTCCCAAACACTTACCGAAAACGTTTTCGTGTTGAAAACTTTATTAAAACAAGCAGAAATTAGTGTTAAAATTGCGATACTAGAAAAATAAAAGTACTTTTATTAAAAATATTGAATTTTAGTTAAAATTGCATGAAACGAAAAGTAACCTTAAAACAAATAGCAAAAGAATTAGATGTTTCCATTTCAACAGTCTCTAAATCTTTGAAAAACAGCTCTGAAATAAGTGAAGACACAAGGTTAAAAGTTCAAGCATTTGCAAAATTATATAATTACAAACCCAATAATATTGCATTAAGTTTAAAAAATAGAAAAACAAAAACTATTGGAATTATAATTCCTGAAATTGTACATCATTTTTTTGCTACTGTTATTAGTGGAATTGAACAAGTCGCAAACGAACAAGGATACAATGTAATTGTTTGCTTATCTGATGAGTCTTTTGACAAGGAAGTTATCAATTTAGAAATGCTAGCAAATGGAAGTACTGATGGCTTTATTATGTCTTTATCAAAAGAAACGCAACAAAAAAAAGATTTTCATCACTTACAAGAGGTAATCAACCAAGGAATGCCTATTGTTATGTTTGATAGAATTGCAAACGAAATACTTACAGACAAAGTTATTATTGATGATTCACTTGCTGCTTATCAAGCTGTAAGTTTCTTAATTGAAGAAAAGAGAAAAAAAATAGCCTTAATTACTACTGTAGATTATGTAAGTGTTGGAAAATTAAGAACAGATGGCTATTTAAAGGCTTTAGAAGATAATGCAATTGAAATTAATAATGATTTAATTGTAAAAATTGAAGATATAGAAAACTGTTCTAATATAATTGACCCATTACTTAATGAAAATAAAATAGATGCCATTTTTGCAGTAAATGAATTGTTTGCTGTAGTTGCTATAAAAGCAGCTTTGAAAAAAGGAATTAAAATTCCTGAAGACATGTCGGTTATTGCATTTACAGATGGAATTATTTCTAAATTTTCAACTCCAACCATAACAACAGTTAGTCAAAACGGTGTTAAAATGGGAAGAAAAGCAGCAGAAATGCTTATTGAAAGATTAGAAAATGAGGAAGAAGACGAGCGTTATCGTACTGAAGTAATAGAAACTAATCTTATAAAAAGAGAATCTACGAAAACGTAATAGTTTACCATAAACACCTTAAAATCAATATTTTAAAATTTTAAAAAAATATATTTCAACATAAAAAAAGTGGAATAAAAAATTTTTAATTTAAAATAAAAACTATATTTGTACTATATCAAAGCTTGTATTTCACTTCTAAAAAACAAAGTTTTGATAAGCTAAACGCTTATCGTAAGTACTAAATTAACACATTACGATACATGGAAAAGCGTAAATTAAGTTTCTGGGAAATTTGGAACATGAGTTTCGGTTTTTTAGGAATACAATTTGGTTTTGCCCTTCAAGGAGGGTTTATGTCTAGAATTTTTCAAACACTTGGAGCTGAGAAAGATGCGATTCCTCTTTTATGGATTGCTGCACCTTTAACAGGGCTAATTGTTCAACCAATCATTGGCTATTTAAGTGATAATACTTGGCATTCTAGATTAGGAAGAAGAAAACCTTATTTTTTGCTAGGGGCAATTTTATCTTCCATAACACTATTTTTTGTTCCCTATTCTCCCGCACTATGGATTGCAGCAGGCTTTCTATGGATTTTAGATGCTTCTATCAATATAAGTATGGAACCATTTAGAGCTTTAGTCGCTGATAAACTTCCCGATTCTCAAAGATCTTATGGTTTTGTAATGCAAACCTTAATTATAGGAATTGGAACATGGATTGCAAGTAATCTACCTTGGTTAATGACAACATTAGGTATTAGCAATGAAGCTGCTCCAGGAATTATTCCCATGTCCGTTAAAATTGCATTTGCCATTGGAGGTTTTGTTTTTTTGGTCAGTATTTTGTACACTATTTTTACCACCAAAGAATATCCTCCCGAAGACTTAGAAGAATTTAAAAAAGAAAAAGAAGATTCTCGTTTTATTAAAGATTTGTTCGTCTCTATTAAAGAAATGCCATCTACAATGAAGAAACTAGGCATCATACAATTCTTCAGTTGGTTTGCTTTCTTTACAATGTGGAGTTTAGCTACTCCTTCATTAACAGAACATGTTTTTAAAGCACCAGCACCAATAGAAAAAAACTACAATTTAGAAGATTCTTCTCAATTAGCACAATTTAATGAAGCTGGAGCCAAATATCAAACAGCAGCTGATTCAGTAGGTTCTGCTATGGGAATTTATGGTCTTTCTTCTATGGGGTTTGCATTATTACTAACTTTTTATACTTCCAGATTTAGGATAAACAGAAAATACATTCACATGTTTTCCTTAATACTTGGAGGAATTGGTTTTATTATAATGAAATATATTGAAAACCCTTTCTACTTAAATATATCATTTATACTTATTGGAATTTCATGGGGAAGTATTTTATCCATGCCTTACGCTATGCTTTCAAGTTCTGTTAATGAAAAGAAAATGGGAATGATGATGGGGTTATTTAATATGTTTATTGTAATACCACAAATTATTGCAGCCTTAGGAGGAATAAACTATGTATCCAAAATATTTGGAAATACTGCAATAGCACCTATGACATTAGCAGGAGCTTCATTAATACTTGCAGGATTATGCAACTTTTTAATTACAGAAAAAAAAGCAATTAGTTTTCAAATTGAATAAAAAAATGAATAAAAAAACATTCATATTCGACCTAGATGGTGTTATTGTTGATACTGCAAAATATCATTTTTTAGCTTGGCAACGATTAGCAAGTCAATTAGGAATTGAATTTACGCCCGAACATAACGAAGAACTAAAAGGTGTAAGCCGAGTAAAATCATTAGAATTGATTTTAAATTTAGGAAACATCAAAGCATCTCAGGAAGAGAAAGACATTTGGCTTGTTCAAAAAAACACCGAATATCTATCCTATATCAATGAAATAGATGAAAGTGAAATATTACCCGGCGTTATATCGGTTCTTAATTTTTTAAAAGAAAACAACCAAGATATCGTATTAGGAAGTGCAAGCAAAAACGCACGACCTATTTTAGAAAAAACAAACATCATTCATTATTTTGATGCTATTGTAGATGGAAATGATGTTTCCAATGCAAAACCAGATCCTGAAGTTTTTCTTCAAGGAGCAAAAAAAATGAATAACAATCCTATAAACTGCATCGTCTTTGAAGATTCTTTAGCTGGAATTCAAGCTGCAAATATTGCAAACATGATTAGCATAGGGATTGGAGACAAAAGAGTATTACACGAAGCACAATTTGTGTTTCCCGATTTTACTCATATAGATATAAATTTTATAGACAACTTAGTGAATAGATAAAAATGAATCAGGATTATATTGTGCCAAATAATTGGTCGATTATTGAAGAAGGATTTGAAATCGATAAAGTAAAATCATCAGAAAGTTTATTTAGTATTGGTAATGGTGCTATGGGACAACGTGCCAATTTTGAAGAACAATATTCTGGTAACACCTTTCAAGGTAGTTATATTGCAGGAGTATATTATCCTGACAAAACAAAAGTAGGTTGGTGGAAAAACGGATATCCTCAATATTTTGCTAAAGTATTAAATGCTCCAAACTGGATTGGAATTAATGTAGTAATAAATGGTGAAGATTTAGATTTAGCAACTTGCGAAATTAAAAATTTCCGTAGAGAATTAAACATGAAAGAAGGTTGGTATAGCCGAACTTTCAATGTAATTCTAAAAAACAAAACTGAAATAAAAGTAAAAACACTTCGCTTTCTTTCTTTAGACATTGATGAATTAGGTGCTATAAAATATGAGGTTACGCCTATAAATTCAGATGCTAAAATAATATTTAAACCTTATCTCGATGCTGGAATTGAAAATGAAGACACCAACTGGGAAGAAAAATTCTGGGAAACATTAGATATTGAGAGTGAAAATAATGAAGCTTTTATTGTAGCACGAACTCTAAAAACAAAGTTTAGTGTTGCTACATTTATGAAAAATAATATCCTAATAGACAATATAAAAGCAAACATAGAACCAACTAATGTTAAAAAAGGAGAATCAGACATTTCATTTATATACGAAATAGCTGCTCCAAAAAATCAGACGGTTGCTATTGAAAAACTAGGAGGATATACTGTTTCAACAAACCATAATGAAAACGAATTAATCAAGGCAGCAAAGCAAGTTTTAGAAAAAGGAACAACATTAGGTTTTAATGCATTACTAGAACTGCAAAAAGAAGCTTGGGCAAAAATATGGGAAATGAGCGACATTACTATTGATGGTGATGTAAAAGCTCAACAAGGCATTCGCTTTAATATCTTCCAATTAAATCAAACTTATTTAGGAAAAGATTCTCGTTTAAATATTGGTCCAAAAGGATTCACAGGAGAAAAATATGGTGGTTCTACTTATTGGGACACAGAGGCTTATTGTATTCCGTTCTATATGGCTACCAAAGATCAAACCGTAGCTAGAAATTTATTAGAATATCGTTACAATCAATTAGATAAAGCAATTGAAAATGCTGAAAAAAACCTAGGTTTTAAAAACGGTGCTGCTCTATATCCAATGGTAACAATGAATGGAGAAGAATGTCATAACGAATGGGAAATTACTTTTGAAGAGATTCATAGAAATGGAGCCATTGCATTTGCAATATTCAACTACTATCGTTTCACAGGAGATTACTCTTATATTCCAGAAAAAGGACTTGAAGTGCTAATTGGGATTGCTCGTTTTTGGCATCAAAGAGCTACTTTCTCAACTCAAAAAAATCAGTATGTAATTTTAGGTGTTACTGGACCAAATGAATATGAAAACAACGTAAATAATAATTGGTACACAAACTATATTGCAAAATGGTGTATTGATTATACTTACGAACAAATTGAAAAAGTAAATTCAGATTATAATTCAGATTACAATCGAATTGTTAATAAAGTAAATCTAACTAAAACCGAATTAGACTCTTGGAAACAAGTTGCAAACAACATGTATTTTCCATACTCCGAGGAGCACAATGTGTTTTTACAACAAGATGGTTTCTTAGATAAAGAACTTGTTAAAGTTGCTGATTTAGACAAAACACAACGACCGATTAATCAAAAATGGTCTTGGGATAGAATTTTGCGTTCTCCATATATAAAACAAGCAGATACTTTACAAGGATTTTATTTCTTTGAAGATCATTTTACTAAAGAGCAATTAGAAAAACATTTTGATTTTTACGAACCATTCACTGTTCATGAAAGTTCACTTTCTCCTTGTGTTCACTCTATTCAAGCTGCTGTTCTAGGAAGAATGGAACAAGCCTATACATTTTATTTAAGAACATCACGTTTAGATTTAGATGATTATAACAAAGAAGTTCATGAAGGATTACATATAACTTCTATGGCTGGAACCTGGATGAGTATTGTTGAAGGTTTTGGAGGAATGAGAATTAAAAATAATACGCTTCATTTTGAACCAAGAATTCCTTCACAATGGAAAGCCTATTCATTCAAAATTAACTTTAGAAACCAAATTATTAAAGTTGAAGTTACTCAACATGAAACTCAATTTTCATTAGAAGGTAAAACTCCAATTAAAGTGTTTGTTTTTGACAAAGAAATTTTAGTTGAGCCTAATAATTTAGTTAAAATATAATAATCAACCTGTCTGATTGGGCAATCAGACAGGTTTTTTAAAATTAACACCATGAAAAAAATAGTTTTCTTTTTACTTTTCACAACCTACATTTTTAGTCAAAATAAAAATAGAGAATACTTAAATCATGAATGGACAAAAAACGGATTAAACATTGAAGTATCTGATGGAGAATATAAAATTACCATACTAAACAATTCAACAATTGAAACCTCATTTATACCTAAAAACGAAAAATACAATCCTATTTCTCATAGTGTAATTCTTAAACCAGAAAATACACATTCAAAAGTTTCCGAATCTCAAGAATCATTTGAGCTAACTACAAAAAACATTCAAATTCAAGTTCATAAATCACCTTTTCAAATTTTTTATTACAACAACAAACAGCTTATCCTTTCTGAAAAAAACGGTTACATTAAAAAAGATTCGGTAGAAACACTCGATTTTAACCTGACTTCTGATGAAATTTTATATGGTGGTGGAGCACGTGTTTTGGGCATGAACCGAAGAGGAAATCGTTTACAATTATACAATAGAGCTCATTATGGTTATGAAAGTAAGTCTGAATTAATGAATTTTACCTTACCAATTGTTATTTCATCAAAAAAATACATGGTTCATTTTGACAATGCTCCTATTGGTTATCTTGATTTAGATAGTCAAAAAAATAACACTTTAACTTATGAAGCCATTTCTGGCAAAAAGACTTATCAAATCATTGTAGGCGACAATTGGGAAGACTTAATTTCTAATTACACTTTACTAACAGGTAGACAACCTTTGCCACCTCGCTGGGCATTAGGAAATTTCTCTTCACGATTTGGTTATCATTCTGAAACAGAAGCAAAAAAAGTCATTCAAAAATTCAAAGACGAAAAAATTCCTGTAGATGCTATAATACTAGATTTATACTGGTTTGGAAAAGAAATTAAAGGAACTATGGGAAATTTGGAAGTTTTTAGAGATAGCTTCCCAAACTTTGAAAAAATGGTATCCGATTTTCATAAACGAGGTATCAAAACTATTACTGTAACAGAACCTTTTATTTTAACAACTTCTAAAAAATGGGAAGAGACTAAAAACAAAAACATTCTAACCATAAATTCAGATGGTTCTCCAGCAATTTGGGACTTTTATTTTGGGAATACTAGTCTTATTGATGTTTTTAAACCTGAAGGAAAAGAGTGGTTTTGGAATATTTACAAAGATCTACATCATAAAGGTATAGTTGGAATTTGGGGCGATTTAGGTGAACCCGAAGTTTTTCCTTCTTATGCTAATACAATTGCAGGAAAAGCAGATGAGGTGCATAATATTTATGGACACGAATGGGCAAAACTTATTTATGAAGGTTATCAAAAAGATTTCCCTAATGAAAGACCTTTTATTTTAATGAGAGCTGGTGCAGCAGGTTCTCAACGTTATGGCATGATTCCGTGGAGCGGAGACGTTAATCGAACTTGGGGCGGTTTATCTGGTCAAACTGAAATTGCATTACAAATGGGAATGCAAGGTTTAGCTTATATGCATTCTGACTTAGGTGGTTTTGCGGGGGCTAATTTAGATGATGAATTATATATTCGTTGGCTACAATATGGTGTTTTCAATCCTATTTTTCGTCCACATGCACAAGAAGATGTTCCTTCTGAACCTGTTTTTAGAAGTGATAAAACAAAAAATTTAGCAAAACAAGCTATTGAGTTACGCTATCAATTACTTCCTTATAATTACAATTTAGCATTTGAAAATACACAAACTGGAAAACCTTTAATGCGCCCATTATTCTTTGAAGAAGAAGATAATACTAGCTTATTAACTAAATCTGATGGTTATCTATGGGGAAATGACTTCCTTATTTACCCTATCATAGAAGCAAGTCAAAAAACAAAAGACATTTATTTTCCTAAAACAGCTAATTGGTATGATTTCTACACAGGAAAAAAATATGAAGGCGGAACAACACAAACCGTAGAACTGAATGAAAATAATATTCCAACATTTGTTCGTGGTGGTAGTTTTATTCCAATGGCAAAACTGGTTCAAACCACAAATGATTACAGCTTAAATCAATTTGATTTACATTTCTATTTTGATGACACGATGAAAGGTTCTTCGGGAAAACTATTTAATGATAATGGCAATTCTGCAAATACAATTGAAAATAGAGAATTTGAAAAAATAACCTTTAGAAGTAAGTTTAAAGAAGAAAAACTAGACATTAAACTAGAATCGGATTACGAATTTATTCCAAATACAAGCAAAGAAATTTCTTTAAAAATTCATGCTATTTTCAAAAAACCTAAAAGCTTAAGAATAAACGGAAAAAAAGCAAAATACAAATGGAATTCTACTCTTGATATTTTAGAAATCAGAACAAAACTAAAACACGATAAAAAAGTTCAAATTGAAATACAATTTTAAAATGAAAAAGAACATTCTATTATTAACTTTATTCATCTCTTTTTTAAGCTGTATTGATAAAAAAGTAGTTCCAAAAACAGAAACTCCATTTGTTTGGGAAGCTGCTAATGTCTATTTTCTTTTAACAGATAGATTCAATAACGGTGATACATTAAATGACAACACTTTAAATAGAAATAAACCTACTAGCAAATTACGTGGTTTTGAAGGAGGTGACATTCGCGGAATAATACAAAAAATAGAAGAAGGCTACTTTACCGATTTAGGAATTAATGCTATTTGGATGACTCCAATAGTAGAACAAATCCACGGTTCCGTTAATGAAGGTTCTGGAGATACTTATGGGTTTCATGGCTATTGGACAAAAGACTGGACTGCTTTAGATCCTAATTTTGGCACAAAAGATGATTTATCTGAATTAGTAGAAAAAGCACACGCCAAAGGAATTCGAATAGTATTAGATGCTGTTATCAACCATACTGGTCCTGTAACCGACATAGATGAAGTTTATCCGAACGATTGGGTACGAACAATTCCAAAATGTACTTATGATTCATATAACAACTATATTAATTGCACTTTGGTTGAAAACTTACCTGATGTTTTAACAGAAAATACCGAATCTGTAGCATTGCCTTCTATATTAATGGAAAAATGGAAAAAGGAAGGACGATACGAGCAAGAAATGGCAGAATTAGATGCTTTTTTCAACGAAACAGGTTATCCAAGAGCGCCAAAATATTACATCATGAAATGGCTTTCTGATTACATTGTAGATTTTGGAATTGATGGTTACAGGGTAGATACTGTAAAACATACTTATGAAGATGTTTGGACTGATTTTTCTAAAGTATGTCAATCTAAATTTGATTTATTTAAACAAAAAAACCCAACAAAAGTACTAGATAATAACTCCTTTTTTTTAGTTGGTGAAGTATATGGTTACGGAATAAAAGGCAAAAAACTTTATGATTTTGGAGATAAAAAAGTAGATTATTTTTCGAATGGTTTTAACAGCTTAATCAATTTTGATTTTAAAACAGATGCTCAAAAACCCTATGAAGAAATTTTTTCAAACTATTCTAACATTTTGCATTCTGACTTAAAAGGGTTTAGTATAATGAATTACACCAGCTCTCATGATGATGGAGAACCGTTTGACAAAAAAAGAGAAAAAAGTATTGAAGCTGGAACAAAACTCTTATTAACTCCAGGAATTTCTCAAATCTATTATGGAGATGAAACAGCTCGCTCACTAGAAATATTAGGTACTACAGGAGACGCAACATTACGTTCTTTTATGAATTGGAATGATATTGAGACTAATCTTAAAACAAAAGAAATTCTAACACATTATCAAAAACTAGGTCAATTTAGAAAGAATCACCCATCAATTGGAGCAGGAAAACATGAACTAATAACAGTAATTCCTTATACATTTAGCAGAATTTACGTTAAAGAAAATTTTAAAGATGAGGTAATTATTGTTTTAGATATCCCAAAAGGAGAAAAAGAAATTTCTGTAGGATCAATATTTAAAAATGGAGAAACAGTAAAAGATGCCTATTCAGGTAAGGTTACCAAAATAAAAAATGGAAAAGCACTATTAAACACTGATTTCAATATCGTATTACTAGAAAAAATAGAACCATAAAATAGAACCAAATGAAAAAAATAATTGTATCAACATTCTTTCTTGCTTTTTTATTTAGTTGCAAGAAAGACAATAAAGTAGTTGAAAAACCAATAATCGAAGAAGTTAAAGAGTTTGCCCAATTTTCGCCAGAAATAACTGAAAATGCAATAATATATGAAGCAAATATTCGACAATATTCTCCTGAAGGAACTTTTACACAATTCACAAAAGACATTCCTCAATTAAAAGAATTAGGTGTAAAAATTATTTGGCTTATGCCTATTTTTCCAATTTCTGAAACAAAAAGAAAAGCTACAGGTGGAGAAAACAGCAAGTTTGCATCAGAAATGCCAGAAAATGAACAAAAAAAATATTTAGGAAGCTATTATGCCGTATCCGATTTCAAAGCTATTAATCCTGAATTTGGAACCATAGAAGATTTTAGAGAATTAGTCAAAACCGCACATGAAAACGGGATTTATGTAATATTAGACTGGGTTCCTAATCACACTGGTTGGGATCATATTTGGTTAAAAGAGCATCCCGAATTTTACACCAAAAATAATAAAGGTGAAATCACACACCCTGAAGGAACAGATTGGACTGATGTTGCCGATTTAGATTATTCAAATGAAGGGCTACAAAAAGCAATGACAGAAGACATGAAATATTGGTTGAAAAATGAAAACATAGATGGATTTCGTTGCGATGTTGCAGGTTCGGTTCCTACCTCTTTTTGGCAAAAATCCATTCCTCAATTGCGTAAAGAAAAGTCAATTTTTATGTTAGCCGAAGCTTGGGAACCAGAATTATTAAAAGACAATTTATTTGATATGTGTTATGCTTGGGACGGACATCATGTTATGAATAAAATAGCGCAAGGAGAAAACAACGTGAAAAATTGGGATGCTTATATTGAAAAAAGAGTGAATGACTATGAATCTGATGACATTTTAATGAATTTTGTAGACAATCATGATGAAAATTCTTGGAACGGAACTCTAAATGAGCGATTAGGAGATGCTTCAGAACTTATGATTGCACTTTCTTATCTAACACCAGGAATGCCTTTAATTTATAGTGGTGACGAATATGATTTAAATCATCGTTTAAAATTCTTTGAAAAAGATTCCATTCCAAAAATAAAAGGAAAAAATTGGGACATTTTTACGAAATTAGGGAAAATAAAAACTGAAAAAACAGCACTCAATGGAGGAAAAAAGAGCGCTTCATATAAAAAAATAAACGCCTCTTTAAGTGAAGAAATTTTAGCCTTTGAGCGCGAAAAAAACAATGAAAAAATACTATTTATTGGTAATCTATCAAATAATATTCAGGAATTTACAATAGATATTAATGGTGCTTTTAAAGATCTATATCACAACAATACAATAACAATTAATAAGGGAGGAAAGATAAAGCTAGAGCCATGGCAATTCTTGATTTTAGAGTAAAACTTATTTTATTTTAATAAGGCACGAATCCTATTTAATAGTTTTCGTGCTTTTTTTATACATTTGAATATGCAAAAAATAGGACATAGAGGTGCAAAAGGATACACTGTTGAAAACACATTAGAATCATTTCAAAAAGCAATCGATTTAAATGTTGATGCTATTGAGCTCGATGTACATGTATGCAAAACAGGAGAATTAATCGTCTTTCACGATTTTACATTAGAACGATTAACAAATGGAAAAGGTGAAATTTCTAAATCATCGCTAGAAGAACTCAAAAAGCTAAGAATTAATGAAAAATTTAAAATTCCAACGCTAATAGAGGTATTAGATTTTATAGATCGACGATGCAATGTCAATATTGAATTAAAAGGACACGATACTGCTAAAGCTGTTTTAAATTTAGTTGAATTATATACAAAAAACAAAAATTGGCACTATTCGAATTTCATTATTTCAAGTTTTCAATATGATGAACTCTCAAAATTTAGTACTCAAAATAAAAACATACCACTTGCTATTTTAACGCAAACTAGTGTAGAGCAAGCAATAGACTGGGCAATTGAATTTAAAGCTGATTATATTCATCCTCATTTTTCATTATTAACCCTAGATAATTGTAATTTTGCAAAAGAAAAAGGATTAAAAATTAATACTTGGACGGTTAATGAAATTGAAGATATTGAACATGTTAAAAAATACAACATTGACGGTATCATTTCTGATTTTCCAGATAGAATATAACGAACCATTTCCTTTTCAAAATAACTTTTGCTCAAATGAATACAAAATACGATATTATAATTGTTGGTGGTGGTGCAGCAGGATTCTTTACAGCCATAAACATTGCTGAGAAAAATCCTTTTTTAAAAATAGCCATTTTAGAAAGAGGAAAAGAGGTTCTTTCTAAAGTTCGCGTTTCTGGTGGAGGACGATGTAATGTAACCCATGCTTGTTTTATTCCCAATGAGTTAGTAAAGTTTTACCCTAGAGGAGAGCGAGAATTAAAAGGACCATTTCATCAATTTTGTTCTGGCGACACAATAGAATGGTTTGAAAAGCATGGAGTGTCATTAAAAATTGAAGAAGATGGAAGAATGTTCCCTATTACAGATTCTTCTCAGACTATAATTGATTGTTTTTTAAATGCAACCAAAACATTAAACATTGATATACTTACAAATCAAAGTATGCAATCTATTTTCAAGCATGATGATTATTGGAAAGTTGAAACGAATCATGATGTATTTCTATGTGAAAAAATTGTGATGACAACTGGAAGTAATCCTAAAATATGGGACATAATAGAACAAATGGGGCATACTATTATTCCACCTGTACCTTCTTTATTTACTTTTAACATTAAAGATTCACGAATAAAGGATTTAATGGGTGTTTCTGCTCTAGCTTCTGTAAAAGTAAAAGGAACTAATTTAAAATCCTCTGGCCCATTATTAATTACACATTGGGGCATGAGTGGCCCTGGTATTTTAAGACTTTCTGCATGGGGAGCCAGAACATTATTTGATAAAAAGTATCAATTTATACTTCAGGTAAATTGGTTAAACGATATAACATTTGAAGAATGTTTAGAAGATCTAAAAGGATTAAAAGAAACCCATAATAAAAAACTAATTTCAAAATTTTGTCCTTTTGACTTTCCAAAACGATTGTGGGATAGTTTAACCCATGCTTCTGGAATAATGAACGAACAAAAATGGGCTGATATTTCCAAAAAACAATTAATCTCTTTAGCTGAGCAATTAACTAATGGTCAATTTCAAGTAAATGGAAAAAGTACTTTTAAAGAAGAGTTTGTAACTGCTGGAGGAATTGATTTAAAAGAAGTTAATTTTAAATCAATGGAAAGCAAATTATTTCCTAATCTTTTTTTTGCTGGTGAAATTATAAACATTGATGCCATTACTGGTGGTTTCAACTTTCAAAATGCTTGGACTGGTGGTTTCATTATTAGCAATGCTATTTCACAAAAAAATTAGCCTCTTCATAAGTAAAATTCTTTTCATCTCATTTTTGTGATTTTTTTATTTTTCACTAAAAACCTCAAAAGAAAATAAGCCATAGGGTACCACAACTACGACTTTGATAAGGGGTATATACGGGGTTGATAGGGAGTATCACCGTCTTTGACTCGTCCTAAAATAAAAATATAAAAAAAACTTACCGAATGAAATTATTATTTTAACAACAATTTTAGAATCTAAATCAAATAAAATGAACCCAATAAAATATTGGGCTCATTATTATCAAAAATAAACTTTTTATAAAATATTTTTAATTCTAATTTTATACTTTATTTAATTCACAGGAACTATATTAATCCCATTAAAACTAGAAACATAATATAACGGAAGTCTTGAACCATAATGTTGGTTTATTACTTTAATAATTTCGTTAGTTATAACTGCGTAACCACGAGCATTAGGATGCACTCCATCTAACGAGAATAAAACACCACCTTCAGTTGCAGAACCACTGAAATAATTTGCTGTATAAATTTGCCCTGAACTTACTCTAAGACCTGTAACTAATTGTCCTAAAATTGCATTCATATCTGCAACTGCTAAATTTTTAGAAGCCGCAATAGACACAATTGCATTATTATATCCTGTTATTGCACTAGCTACTTTTGCTTTTTCATTAGCTGTTAACACCCATCTATTTGCAATCGGATATGACACACCGTTTAAATTTAAATTTAATCCTGCTAAATTTCCAGAAGCATTTGTATTTGGAGTACCAATTACAGAAGAAGCTGGCAAAACAAGCAAATCATTAGCTGTAGTTTGACGTGCTTTTCCAAAAGCTTGCCCTATTTCAGCCGCAAGAGCAGGACCAAAAGTAGAAGTCAAAGCTGCTGTAATTTCATTTGATCTATCAGTTGCATCAACATCATAAATCAATATTGGACTAGCAGAAGTCGTTGATAAAAGATTAAGTCTATTTGGCTCTCCATATGCAGTAAAAATTCCATCTAAAGGTCCATACAATTGAGCATTCAATTGATTTATTACTGCTGTCCCTGCTGCAATTTGAGTTGCTAAATCACTTCCAGGAGGAACTAAAGGCTTACCCAGTCCTTGAGCTGTCAAAGGTGCGTAAGGTACGGTAGTAAAATAAGGAATAGATGTTACACTTGGAATTGTTGCTACCACTCCTTTTGCTCCACTTGAAGTCAAAGTATTTATTATCCCTGTATATACACTTGCAAAAACACCTACATGTGTAATATCATTTCCTCCATAAGTTGTTGGATTAGTATTATTAGTTTCATTATTATCAATTGCAGCAGTCATTCCGTCAGCTTGTGCTCCACCATTTGTAGCATAAGATAACACATCATTTGCTCCAATCCAGTTTGTAAAGAAAGTTGGATTTTTAGTCATTGCATCTCCTAGAACAGTTGCACTCGCAGAAGTTGCATGTCTAACAAAATATGGATTAGCTTGACCTAAGGCTACACCTGCGATATTTCCATATCCAGGAACTCCTAAATGAAACGATTTTGCTCCAGGAATTCCCATATTATTATAAGCCGTTGCTTGCAAATCAGAAATTTCTACAGTAGACGTTCCGTTTATATTTTCAGGTCTTCCTTCAGAAGCATCGATAACCAATCTTGTTTTAAATTGATTAACTCCACCTACAACTATAGGATTTCCTCCTAAAACAAATCCTCCTAAATTATTAACATCATCTTCATAAGACGGTTGAGTAAAAGCACCACCACCTACTAAAGCAAATTTTTGCGCCAATAAATTAGGAAAAGAGTTCATTTGACCACTTTTATAAACTGTTCCATCCATATAACCAGCAGTTAAAGAATTTCCAATAGCAACATAAGAAGAGAAATCTGCTTCACCTGAAGTATAATCTGCATCTACATCATTTTCAAATTCTGGTTCACATGATGTAAAACCAACCGCCAGAATAGCTAAATATATAAATTTATTTTTCATTTTCATTTTGTTTAAGGTTAGAAATTATATGTTACACCTATTCCTGGAGAAAAAACCGATGATTTATAAGTACCTCCAAAAGTACTTCCATCAGGATAATAATCGTAAGAATTATCAATTTCGTCAAAATGTAAATATAAGAATGATAAATCAACTCCTAATTTGTTAGTAAACTGATACGTTAATCCACCTGTGAATCCCATTGAATCATTTCTTGGTGTTTCAGGAGCAAAATAACCATCTTGAACTGGACTTTCATCTATATAATACCCTGCTCTAAAAGTAAATTTATCATTAGCCATATACTGAGTACCAAATCTATATGTACTAGAATTTTTGTAATTTCTAGGATTATGTGAATCTGGAATTTCTGGTTTTTCAAAATCAACATCTAATGATTTATAAGCACTCCATAAAGCGTAATTATAATCAAATGCAACCAACCACTTATCAGTTACTTTATAAGAGAATCCCACTGTTAATTCAGCAGGCAAAGGTAAATCAGCATCAAATTTTGTATTTGAAAAGATACCTTGAGCCACCGCTGGAACATCTGCAAAAGTAGCATCCCCATCACGAGCTTCCATTGTGATCTCTGAACGGTAGTTTAATCCTAATCTAATATCTTCTGTTGGGTTAAACATCATACCAACATTATATCCCCATGCAGAAATACCTGTACCATCGATAGTTACATCTGCATTTCCTAAAAATCCACCAGCAGGCTGAAGATTTCTATTAAAATTAACCGATCCTGTTGCATAAATTGGTCCACCACCAATACTAAAGTGCTCTCCAACTCTTATAGATATCGAAGGTTGAATAAATATTGCTTGTAAATCAATATTATTTACTAAATGTGCTCCTTGCCAATCTTGATCCCATTCTACAGCACTTCCATAAGGTGTATAAATTGCTAAACCAGCCGTTAACCAATCGTTTAATTTATATGTTGCATAAACATTAAAAGGAGTTCCAACATTATCACTACTAGCTGTCCAATTATATTCTGAATTTTGAAATCTAGTTTTTGAGAACAAAGCATTTGCTCCTACTGACAAGTTAAACTTTTTGTCTAAGTATGCCATACCTGCTGGGTTAAAAAAAGCAACCTCAGCACTATTCACTACAGCAACACCTGTATGTCCCATAGCTAATTGCTTTTGACCTTGAATACTTACTCTATAACCGCCCGCAAAAGCAGTTGAGCTCGCTAAAGCCATTAATGTTAAAGAAAGTAATTTTCTCATAATTTAAAATGTGTTAGTTTTCTTTGATTTTATTATCATCTATCTTTCAAAATTATAATAAAATATGGAATCTACAATTTTTTATCCAAAAATATTATGAATGCATAATATTTTTATTTTATTTAATAAATTCGATAACATAATCATAAAATGCTTTTGGCTGTTCAGCATGCAACCAATGACCTGCGTTATCAATAGTCCTTAATTTCATACTTGGGAACTGATTCTCAATCAAAGGAACATCTTCATCTAAAATATATTTAGAATTCCCTCCTCTTATGAATAACACTTCTTTTTCAAATTTTGCAGCATCGAAAAGAGGCTTTCCAATTTCTACAATATTAGCAATTAGTGCTTTCAAATTAAAGCGAAATGCTAACTGTCCTTGTTCTTTCCAATATAGATTTTTTAGTAAAAACTGTCTTGTTCCAAAATCGGATATATATTTTGACAATATTTCATCTACTTCACCTCTTGTTGGTTTTGTTTCAAAATCAATTGCACTCAATCCTGCCAAGATATCTTGATGATGTGGTGCGTAATATTTCGGTCCTATATCTGCCACAATAAACTTATTAACGTATTCTGGATACAAACAGGCAAATTCCATAGCAACTTTTCCTCCCATTGAATGTCCTAACAAAACAGCATCTTTCAATTGATGAAAGTTGCAATATTCCAATACATCCTTTGCCATTAACTGATAGTTAAAATCATCTGAATGAAAGCTTCTTCCATGATTTCTCATATCTAACAAATGTACCTGAAAACCTTGTTCTGCAAACTGAACACCTAGTGTTTTCCAATTGTCAGACATTCCTAAAAAACCGTGAATTATCAAAAACGGTTTTCCTTCTCCTTCTATTTTAGAAAAAATCATTATTTCAATTTTTGAAGATACATATTTACTACATTTTCAATACCTAAATATAAAGATTCCGAAATTAAAGCATGACCAATAGATACTTCTAATAAATTTGGGATATTATCTTTAAAAAATTTAATATTATCCAAACTCAAATCATGCCCTGCATTAATTCCTAACCCTAATTCATTTGCCCTCAAAGCGGCTTTCACATAAGCCTCAATACCTTTTTCATTTCCTAATGAATATTGATGCGCAAATTCTTCTGTATATAATTCAATTCTATCTGCTCCTGTATTTTTTGCACCATCAATCATCTCAACAACTGGATCAATAAAAATTGACGTTCTTATATTATTTCTTTTAAATTCCGAAATCACTTCAACCAAAAAATCTTTATGTTTTATAGTATTCCATCCTGCATTTGAAGTTAATGCATCGTCCGCATCTGGAACTAAAGTAACTTGAGTTGGCTTAACTTCTAAAACTAAATCCATAAATTTCTTCACTGGATTTCCTTCAATATTATATTCTGTATAAACTATTGGTTTTAAATCTCTAGCATCTTGATAACGGATATGTCTTTCGTCTGGCCTTGGATGTATTGTTATTCCTTCTGCTCCAAAACGTTGTACATCGGTTGCAACCACTAACAAGTTTGGCACATTACCTCCTCTAGAATTCCTTAGAGTTGCTATTTTATTGATATTTACTGATAACTTTGTCATTCTCTTTTTTATTAACTTTACAAAAATACAAAGTATAAATAGCTTTGATAACCTATTTTTGATTATTTTGCATTAAAAATAAGCTTAATATACACAATGAACTCATTAATTGACTTTTTAAACAACGACATAAAACCGTTAAAGAGTGAAGAAAAGATTATCGATGCTCAAGAGTTGTTTTCTGAATTCCCATATACTCATTTTCCTGTAACTGAAGACAGTATATACATTGGATGCATAACTAAAGATGATTCTGAAACATTAAGCTCTAACGCCTCAATAGGCGATAACCGTCATGATTTCAAACGCTTTTATGTGCGTTCTGAGATGATTTGGCTAGATGTATTAGAAGAATTTGCAAAAAACGAAACAAATATTCTACCTGTTTTAAATGATCAAAATAAATATATTGGTTATTATGAATTGGAAGATGTTATTAAATTTTTCCATGAAACTCCATTTTTAAAAGAAACAGGAAACCTTTTAATAATAAGAAAAGAAGCAAATAATTTCTCTATGAGTCAAATTGCTCAAATTGTAGAAAGCAATAATGCAAAACTTTTAGGTCTTTTCATTTCTAAAATTGACAACAACTTTATAGAATTTACTTTAAAAATCAACTTAGGCGGATTAAACGATATTATACAAACATTTCGTAGATATGAATATGAAATAATATCAGAGCATCAAGAAGACACTTACTTAAAAAATTTAAAAGACCGTTCTGATTATCTTGATAAGTATTTAAATATATAACCAAATTGTCAACATCAAAAAAGGAAACATTATGAAAATTGCAATATTTGGCCAATATTATCAATCCGCCACAGACGAGATTATTGAAAAAGTTTTACAAGTCTTAATTGACAACAATGTAGACATTATCATTGAGGAACAATTTTTCAACAGTATAACAACTTCTTTGAAGAACAAATGCAATACATATGCTAATCATGACGAATTAGAAGATAATATTGAAGCACTTATCAGCATTGGTGGAGATGGAACAATATTAAGAGCGGTAACATATGTTCGTAACAAAAAAATACCTATTGTTGGAATCAACACTGGAAGGCTTGGTTTTTTAGCAACTGTGCAAATTAAAAACATTGAACCTTTACTACTTAAAATATTATCTAAGGAATATACTATTTCAAAAAGAAGCCTTCTAAGTTTAACATGTACACCCAGAAATCCTGATTTAGTTGATTTAAATTTTGCTTTAAACGAGGTTACAGTCTCCAGAAAAGATACTACTTCTATGATTACAATTGACACATATTTAAATGGAGAATATTTAACATCATATTGGGCAGACGGATTAATCATATCAACTCCAACAGGATCAACAGGTTATTCTTTAAGTTGCGGTGGACCTGTATTAACTCCTGAAGTAAAAAGCCTTGTTATTACACCTATTGCTCCACACAACTTAAACGCAAGACCATTAGTAATTCCCGATGACACTGAAATTGAATTAAAAGTCTCTGGAAGAGAAGAACAGTATTTAGTCTCTCTTGATTCTAGAATTACATCAGTAACAAATGAAACACTTCTAAAAATTAAAAAAACTCCTTTTGAAATAAATATGATTGAATTTTCTGAAGAAGGCTTTTTAAAAACAATAAGAAAAAAACTACTTTGGGGTGAAGACAGAAGAAATTAATTTACAAAACATAACTTTTAACTTTTTTTTGCGTTTGTATTAAACCATTATATTTAGGAATAAAATTTCTATTTAAACATGGTAAAGAAATCTATATTGTTATATTTGCAAACTATTTTCAAAAATGAGACATAATTTTATATACATATTCCTATTATTTAGTTCATTAGCTATCAATGCACAAATTAATGAATTAGGTGTTTTTGTTAGTGGATCTAATTACATTGGAGATGTTGGTCCAACGGATTATATATCGCCTAACAAACCGGCATTTGGTATTATATATAAATGGAATAGAAGCCCTAGACATTCTTGGCGTTTTTCATATATACATGGAGAACTAGGATCAAATGATTTAGACAGCGATGTTCCTGGTAGAAATTTAAGAGGTAATGACTTTGAAAATAATGTAGACGAATTTTCTATTGGGTTAGAATTTAATTTCTTCGATTTTGATTTGCACCAACTTGATTGGGCAATGACTCCCTATGTTTCTACAGGTATAAACTATTTTATATATAACGAAAATTACATCGTTAACAAAACAGATAAACTTGACTACAGACATAGTCAGTTTGCTATTCCAATGATTGTTGGTTTAAAAACCAGATTATTTCAAAATTTTATACTTGGAGCAGAAATAGGAGCTCGATACTCTTTTACTGACAATTTAGATGGGAGCAACCCTAGAAACAATAATTTAAGATCATTTCAATTCGGAAACTTAAACAGTAAAGATTGGTATGTTTTTTCAGGAATAACATTAACTTATACATTTGGGGAAAACCCATGTTTTTGTGCAAATTAACTATGAGTATAGAAACAAAAATAAACATAAATAATCTACCAAACCATTTAGCTATTATAATGGATGGAAATGGTAGATGGGCAAAACAAAAAGGTTTATTACGTTCATTAGGACATGAAAATGGGACAAAATCGGTTAAAACAACCGTTGAGTCTTGTGCCAAACTAGGTATTAAGCATTTAACACTTTATGCCTTTTCAACAGAAAACTGGAACAGACCAAAATTAGAAGTTGACACTCTAATGAGACTCTTAATTTCTTCTTTAAAGAAAGAATTAAAGACTTTAGAGAAAAATAATATCCGTTTAAATGCGGTTGGAAATTTAACAAATCTTCCATCCAAAGTTCAAAAAGAATTAAACGAAGTAATACAAAAAACATCTGAAAACACTAGAATGACATTGACTTTAGCTTTAAGTTACGGAGCTAGAGAAGAACTCATTCAGGCTGTTAAAAAAATTTCAGATAAAGTTAAAAATAATATAATTTCTAATGACGCTATTGACGAATCAATTATTAATGAGCATCTTTACACGCATAATTTACCAGATGTAGATTTGGTAATACGTACAAGTGGTGAACATAGAATAAGTAATTTCTTACTTTGGCAAATTGCATACGCAGAATTTTATTTTACAGATGTATTATGGCCTGATTTCACAGATGAAGATCTAATGGAAGCCATTAAAAGTTATCAAAGTAGAGAAAGACGATTTGGAAAAACAAGTGAACAAATTTCATAAAAAAACAATGTTAAAAAAAGGTTTACAATTACTTTTCACCTTTATAATTATAGGTAGTAGTACAAAGTTAGTTGCTCAAGAAACAAAATTAGAAAACGGAAAAGAATACATCTTAGGAGGTGTTAACGTAACTGGAAAAAGTAAATATAGCGAACAAACAGTTGTTACTTTTTCAGGACTTGAAAAAGGTCAAAAAATATTAGTTCCTGGAGAAGATATTAGTTCTGCTATAAAAAAACTATGGAAACTTGGTCTCTTCAATGATGTGAACTTCTATGTAGACAACATTAAAGGAGACAGTATTTTCTTAGAATTAAATCTAATAGAATCTCCAAGATTATCTGACATCAAAATACAAGGGATTAAAAAAGGAAAATCGGAAGATTTAATCAAAGAAATTGACCTTAAAAAAGGAAAAATCGTTAACGAAAACCTTATAACAACAACTAAAAATTACATTGAAAATAAATACAAAAAAGACGGTTTTTACAACACTAAAGTATTCATAAGCACTACTCCAGATTCAACTGAAACAGAAGTAAAAATGCTTGTTAATATTGATAAAGGTGATAAAGTAAAAATAAAGAGCATTGATTTTGAAGGAAACTCACAATTATCTGATTCTAAATTAAGAAAAGCCTTTAAAAACACCAAGCAGAAAAACCCTATACGTATTTTTAAAGCTTCAAAATACATCAAAGAAAAATACAAAGAAGACTTAGTAACTGTAATTGATAAATACAAAGAAAAAGGGTTTAGAGATGCTCGAATAATTTCTGACAGTATAACGTATAATAAAGAAGATAATTTAATTAACATAAAAGTTAATCTCGAAGAAGGAAAAAAATATTACTTTGGAAATATTAGATATTTAGGAAACACCGTTTATACAGACCAACAATTATCAAGAATTTTAGGAATTAAAAAAGGTGATGTTTATAATGGCGTATTGTTACAAAAAAGAATAGCAGACAATAGTAATCCTGATGCCGAAGATTTAACAAACTTATACCAAAACAATGGTTATTTATTTTCAAGTATTAATCCAGTTGAAGTAAAAACTTCAAATGATACTATTGATTTTGAAATTAGAATTACTGAAGGACCTATAGCTTATTTCAATAAAATTACAGTTGTTGGTAATGATAGAACAAATGACCATGTAATCTACAGAGAATTAAGAACAAAACCAGGTCAAAAATATAGCAAAGAAGATTTAATCCGTTCTGTGAGAGAGATTGGTCAACTTGGATTCTTTGACCCTGAAGCAATAAGACCCGATTTTAAAAATGTTGATGCTCAATCAGGAACCGTAGACATCGAATATAATGTCGTTGAAAAAGGAGCTAGCCAAATAGAATTACAAGGTGGTTATGGTGGTGGTGGATTTATTGGAACACTAGGATTGTCTTTCAATAACTTCTCAGCAAAAAACATATTCAAAAAAGATTCTTACAAACCACTTCCTATGGGAGATGGACAAAAAATGGCATTACGTTTACAAGGTAGTTCATATTTCCAAACGTATAGTTTATCTTTTTCTGAGCCATGGTTTGGAGGAAGAAAACCAGTAAGTTTCTCTACTTCCTTATCACATAGTAAACAATTCTTATACAACTACCAAACAAGAGATGTAACTCGTGATCAAAGTTTCAATATTACATCATTATCTGTTGGAATTGCAAAACAATTAAGTGTACCGGATGATTATTTTGTATTATCACAAAGTTTATCATTTCAATATTATGACTTAAACAATTACAACACTGGATTATTTACATTTGGAAATGGGTCTTCAAGAAACTTTGCTTACACAGTTGGATTAAGTAGAAACAGTAAAGGTTTAAACCCAATTTATCCAACATATGGTTCTGAATTTAGTGTTTCTGGTAGATTTACACTTCCATATTCTCTATTTAACGGAATCGATTATGGAGACTTAAAAGAGTCTGATGAATACAAATTAAGATACAAATCAGGAAGTGGAATTCAAACTCAAACAAATTCAAATGGTGAAATTGTACAAGAGGGTGATTATATAGCGCAGACTTCGGCTAATTCTGGAATTTATGAAAAAGTTAGTGCAAGTGATGCTGATTTAGATGTAGCAAAATATGATCAAAAAAGATATAACTGGTTAGAATATTACAAAATAAAATTCAAAGCAGATTGGTATACTCGTATTTATGACAAATTAGTACTACGTTCATTAGGAGAATTTGGATACATGGGTGCATATAACCAAGAAAGAGGATTAGTTCCATTTGAGCGTTTCTACCTTGGTGGAGATGGTTTAGCAAATTACTCATTAGATGGTAGAGAAACCATTCAATTAAGAGGTTATCCTAACAACTCATTATCATCTGTAGATGGAGGAACAATTTATAATAAATTTTCATTAGAATTAAGATACCCTATAACATTAAAACAAGCTGCCACAATTTACGGATTAACATTCTTGGAAGCTGGTGCTGCATTTGATGATTTCAAAGCCTACAACCCTTTTAAAATGCAACGTGCAGCAGGATTTGGCCTTCGTGTATTCATGCCTGCATTTGGTTTATTAGGAATTGATTTTGCACATGGGTTTGATGCTGTTCCAGGACAATCAACAAAGAGTGGTTGGCAAACACATTTTATTATTGGACAACAATTCTAGTACATTTAACGTTTAGTTTAAAATACACAGATGAAAATCAAACTTATAAAAACATTTCTTATCTTTCGGACAGTTTTTTGGGTTACATCTGAAAATATAAACTAAAATTAGACAAACAGATGAAAAAATTATTATTTGTTACATTATTATTTACTTGCTTTAGCGGTTTTTCACAAACGGCAAGTGTTAGAATTGGATATATCGACATGGAATATATTCTAGAGAAAGCTCCTGACTATGCAGAAGCTAAAAATCAACTAGAACAAAAGGCCTCAAAATGGAAAGAAGATATCGAAGCACGAAAAAATGAAATTAATAAATTAAAAGAAAGCTTAGCCTCAGAAAAAGTTTTATTGACAAAAGAACTTATTGAAGAACGTGAAGAAGAAATTGCATTTCAAGAAAAAGATCTTTTCGACTATCAAGAAAAACGTTTTGGAGCAAGAGGTGATTTAATCATTCAAAAATCAATTTTAGTTAAACCTATTCAAGATCAAGTTTTCACAGCTATTCAAGACATTGCAGAGCAAAAAAACTACGATTTTATATTAGATAAATCATCAGACTTAACTATTCTATTTGCAAATAAAAGACATGATATAAGCGATCAGGTTGTTAGAGTAATTATGCGTGCTGAAAAAAGAGAACAACTAACTAAAAAACAGCAGAAAGCTCAAGATGCAAAAGAAGCAATTGAAGATTTACAAGATGAAAATCCTGCACTTGCTGAAAGACAAAAAGTATTAGATGAGAAGAAAGCAGCTAGAGAAAAACTTTTAGAAGAAAGAAAAGCAGCCAGAGAAAAACTAATAGAAGATCGTAAAAAAGCAGCCCAAGAAAAAAGGCAAAAAGTGATTGATGAAAAAGAAGCTGAAAAAAGTGGCACAGTAATTGAAAAGGATACTACAGAAGATAAAACTGAAGAATCAAAAACAGGAGAAAAAGTAGAAACACCCAAAACGACGACTACAACTGCTTCAACTGCCGAAGAACGCAGAAAAGCTATTGAAGAAAAAAGAAAAAAAATTATTGCAGAAAGAGAAGCTGCTAAAAAGGCCAAATTAGAAGAACAAAGAAAAAAAGAAAATAAAAAAGAAAACGAAGGAGAGTAATAACCAAAATTAAATTAAAAATTAAAAATGAAACATTTAAAAACTTTAGCTATTGCATTAGTACTTTTTATTTCAGCACAAGTATCTGCACAGTCAAAATTAGCACATATTGACGTAAAAGCTTTAATGACAAATATGCCTGAAATGAAAACTGCTCAAACGCAATTACAAAAAATTCAGGAAACATACGACAAAGAGTATAAAACTATGGTACAAGAATACCAAGGAAAACTTGAAAAATACCAACGTGAAGCTGAAAACGGAACTGCAACTGAGGCTGTAAATGAAACTCGCTCAAAAGAAATGCAAGAAATGGGGCAACGTATCCAACAGTATCAACAAACAGCTACTAAAGAATTACAACAAAAAGAGCTAGACTTATTAAAACCTATTATGGAAAAAGCACAAACTGCTATTCAAAAAGTAGCTACAGCTAAAGGGTTTGAATATGTATTAGATGCTACTGAAGGTAGTGGTTTATTAGTTGCTAAAGGAACTGATTTATTAAACGATGTTAAAAAAGAATTAGGTTTCTAATTAACCTAAAATAAATAAAACATTAAACTGCTCAATTAGAAATTTTGAGCAGTTTTTTTTATATTTTTGTTTTATGATAAACGAAAATGCTATAGGCCTTTTTGATTCTGGAATAGGTGGAACATCTATCTGGAAAGAGATTCATTTACTTTTACCTAATGAAAACACAATTTATTTAGCAGATAGCAAAAATGCTCCTTATGGTTTTAAATCAAAGGAAGAAATCATAGATTTATCATATAAAAACACTGAAGTCCTTCTTAATTACGATTGTAAATTAATTGTTGTAGCTTGTAATACTGCAACAACAAATGCAATTAAAGAATTAAGAGCAAAATATGACGTCCCTTTTATTGGAATAGAACCTGCGATTAAGCCTGCTGCTAATCTGTCTAAAACAGATATAATTGGTATTCTTGCTACGAAAGGAACATTAACTAGTGAATTATTCCATGAAAAACTACTAAGCTATCCTAATGTAAAAATTATTGAGCAAATAGGTCATGGATTAGTCCAACTCATTGAAAATGGAGCCATAGATTCTGTTGAAATGACAGAACTACTAGAAAGCTATTTAAATCCAATGATAGAGCAAAATATAGACTATTTAGTGCTAGGTTGTAGCCACTACCCTTATCTTATTCCACAGATAAAAAAAATACTCCCTAGCCACATTAAAATCATTGATTCTGGTGAAGCTGTTGCAAAACAAACTAGAAATGTTTTAAACCAATACAACTTATTAAATACTGGAAATAAAAAAAGTAGTCATTTTTTTTATACGAATACAAATCCAGATGTTCTTAAAGAAATTTTAAAAGACACTAAAAATATTATTCAGAAAGATTTTTAAACTAGAAAACTTGTTAGTACAAATCTTTATACATTCTAACTCTTAAATGATTAGTTGTGATGACAACAACTAAAAAAGCTTTCTAATCTTCTTTAAACCAACCTGAATACATTACGTAATTATTAGAAATACGTTCTATTTCTCCAGCAAAATCACTTTTATTTAAATCCTTAACCTTCTTTGCTGGAATTCCTGCATATATAGTTCCTGATTCAACAGTTGTATTTTGTGTTACAACTGACCCTGCTGCTACAATTGAATTACTTTCAATTATACAATTATCCATAACAATTGCTCCCATACCTATAAGAACATTGTCCTTAACCTCACAACCATGAACTATAGCATTGTGTCCAATTGACACATTATTTCCTATTACTGTAGGATGTTTTTGATATGTACAATGAATAACTGCCCCATCTTGAATATTAACTTTATTCCCTATTGTAATAGCATTTACATCACCTCTAATTACTGCATTAAACCAAACACTACATTTCTCTCCTAAAATAACATCTCCAACAATAGTTGCATTATCTGCAATAAAGCAATCTTCTGGTATTTGAGGATATTTCCCTCTCACTTCTTTTATTATCATAACTTTTGTATATAAAAATGTCCCGACATAATCGGGACACAAATGTATAATTTTTTTCTAATTTCTTAGTTAACGGCAGGACAATTACAATCCCACTCTTTAGCTTTACAGAATATATCTAAACCTAGTGTTAACTGGTGAAATCCTCCTGTATCAAATTTAATATCTCCAATGATATGAGAATATGTATATGAGAACATAAATTGTTTATAGTTTACCCCTAAAATTGGCGTTATATATTGTAATTTTTGTTCATCAATAGCACTTCCGTTAAGATATTCAGCCCCATCAAAGCTTCTTCTATATGATAATCCACCCCATATTCTACCAAAATCCATTCCTTTATAAACTTTTAAGTTTAGGTCAATTGCTTTTTCAGTAGTTTCTTGTGTATATTGAAACATAAAAGATGGTTCCCATAATAACCTATCTTCATCTCCAAAAACTGCTCCTGCACTCCATAATAACTTTCTTAAGTTATCAGATTCAATTCCTTCAGTATAAATCTCTCTTCTATTTGCTAAGAAATTTTTAACTGTAAAATGAGTAAAGAAATCTAAATAGTGATATGAAACTCCTAAATCAACATTGAAATATGAATCTTTTTGATAAATTCCTCCAAAAACAAACGGATCAAATGGTTGATTTACAAATTCTGTTTCATCTAATTGACTTTGAACAAAAGCAGCACTTAAACCAAAAGATAATTGATTTAAATCTGTAGTTCCTCTAGAAAATCTTAAATGGTGAGCATAAGTTAGTTTTGCTCCTCTTTGTGAATGGTACCCATTTTTATCATTAAAAATTATGGCACCAATACCAGATTTACCATCTTCATCGACTGATGTATTAAAACTTACAGTTTGCAAAGAAGGTGCATCATCTTGTCCAAACCATTGTTGACGTCCAGTCAAACGTATTTTTCCACAATTAGCAGCTCCTGCCATTGATGGATGAATTAAATAATAATTATCAGACAAATAATCTGAATAAACTGCAACTCCTTCTTGAGAGAAAGATAATTGTGTTAGAAACAACACTATAATTAAATAACTTTTTTTTAAATTCATTGTAGGTTATCGTTTTAATGAAAAATGCGCTTTAAATATTTTGTTTTGTTAGTTTTCTTCATATTCTGGATGATATATTATCATCTAAAACTACTCCGATATAACATATTTATTACTACGGTATAAGTTAGTGAACTTCTTCACCTTGTTATTTTACCATACCGGCCAAAGATATAAATTTTTGCGAAAGTTTTATCATCTAAGCATATAATATTCAAAGAATCTCTATTTCAATAGTTATTCTAAGCAAAAAATGAAATTAGTATAATAAAATTTTATCAAAAGCTTATTTAAAATCATCTTTAATTGCCAAAAGCTAAATTTTAAAAAAATTAAAACTAAAATAAAAAAACAGGTTAAAAGCACTAAATCAAACACTTAATAAATTAACAATTATTATTTATAAAAACATGAACTTTAGATCAATAAGACAACTCTTTTTCAAGTTCTGTTTTCTAATTAAATTTTTGTTAAAAAACAAATATATATAATCAAAAATAATTTGTTCGTATCTTTGCAAAAAGCACGTTATAATGTTAAAAATATCGATAAAAAACACCAACAATCCTTCAATACTTAAATTTGAACTGGAAAATCAAATTACTAGAGGTCAAAATTTTGAATACAAAAATATTGATGAAACTAAAAATTCACCTTTAGCAATGCAATTATTTTATTTACCATTTGTAAAAACAGTCTACATTTCTGGCAATTTTATTGCAATAGAAAAATTCTCAATAGTTGAATGGCCAGATGTACAAGATGAAGTAGCTCAACAAATTGAGGAATTTATTAATAATGGAGGTGAAATTATTAAAGCTGAGGAAAATTCTACTAAGAAAACACCTGTTACAATTTATGCAGAAACAACTCCAAATCCTGCTGTACAAAAATTTGTATGCAACAAACTTCTAACAAAAACATTGTTAGAATGTAAAAATATTGATGACACTTTAGCCTCTCCACTTGCAAAAGAATTATTTAAATTTTCATACGTTAAAGAAGTCTTTATTGATGAAAATTATATCTCTGTTTCTAAATATGAAATTGCAGATTGGAATGAAATAACAATGGAATTGCGTTCTTTCATAAAAGAATATATTGAAAACGGAAACATTGTTGTTGACGAGTCGTTAATTAAAAAAACAGAAACTCATACAAAACAGCAAGAAGATTATTTTGACAAACTTGATGTAACTTCTCAACAAATTATAAATATTCTTGAAGAATATATTAAGCCTGCTGTTCAAGGTGATGGAGGAAATATTATGTTTGAATCTTACGATGATAATTCTAAAAGAGTTAAAGTTATTTTACAAGGTGCATGTAGTGGTTGCCCTTCTTCAACTTTTACACTAAAAAATGGAATTGAAAATATGCTTCGTCAAATGCTTAATGATAATGAAATCATAGTTGAAGCAATAAACGCATAATTCTGCTACAATTCAAAATAAAAAAGAGCTTTAAAAAGCTCTTTTTTATTATTTAAAATCTATTATTTCTTCTCTGAAACATATAAATTGAATTCCTTAAACAATTCTAATAATTGCATCGTTGCCTTTACTAAATCATTTGTTTCTAATAATAACCCAAAATATAATTTACTGTTTTTAGGACTATTTTCAATTGTTCTAATTCTTGTTATTTGCTTTTGAATTAGATCTGAAATTGTTTCTAAAACTTTTTTCCTTTCTGATAACGCTCTATCGATACTATTAAAGTTTTTAGAATTAAAAATACCTTCAATATCTTTAAAAAGTTCTAATATCTCTAGTTCAATCGTTTTTAAATCTCTAACCTGATTAAATTTCAATTGCTTATGATTGTTATTTATATGTGAATGGCTACTTTGAGAAATGTAAGTAATAGATTGCACAATATCTTGTAGATATCCTAATGTTAAAATATAAAATCTACTAGCTTCAACAGACGTTTCGTCTAAGTTTTTAATAAAGTAGTATACATTACTTTTTAGTTCATCTACTTGCTTTTCTAATTTTTTAACTGTTTTCTTACTTTCTTTAAGTGATGGTAAATCTTGTAAACTAAGTCCTGAAATAATACTACTATAAACAGTATTTGTTTTTGAAATAATTTTAGAAATCTGAGAAGAACTCTCGTTTATTACTTCATGAATTGTAACGATATCTTCTCGCTTCAATTCATTTATAACCTCTTCTTCTTTTATTTTTTTCTTATGTTTTTGATTACTTCTATAAAAGAACAAAGCAACAATAATCATAAAAGCAAAAAAAGCAAAAACTTCTCCTACATATAAGATATATGCTATAATTCCTGATGCAATAAATGCTGCTATGGCAGTAAAAAACCATCCTCCAATAACATTTAAAACCCCTGCTATTCTATAAACTGCACTTTCTCTATCCCAAGCTCTATCTGCAAATGAAGTACCCATTGCCACCATAAAGGTTACGTAAGTCGTTGAAAGAGGTAATTTCATTGAAGTTCCTAAAGAGATAAGCACGGCAGCGACAATTAAATTCACAGATGCTCTAACCATATCAAACATAGGTTGTTCATTTCTTTTCCCAGTATATTCTGGTAGAACAAACTGTTTATCAATACTAATTTGAATACTTTTAGGTAGAATAAAATTTATTAATCCTCCCATATACATTGCTCCTCTAACTATATATCTAGACAATGTATTGGCATTATATTTCTCTGAGCCTTCTCCTTGTCTTGATAAGTTTTGTTCTGTTTCAATTACATTTCTTGCTTTTTTGGAAGTCCATAATGTATAAATCATAATTGCTCCTGCTAATGCTAAAAATATGAATGGAGCGGGAAGATTTTCTCCTTCTAACCCTATCATCATAAATTCTTTGGCATTAAGAACTTGTCCCGCTTCAGCATACATTTCATACGATTGAAAAGCAGCAATCGGAACTCCTATGAAATTTACTAAATCATTTCCTGCAAAAGCTAATGCTAAACCAAAAGTCCCAACTATTATAATAAGTTTAAAAATATTAAACTTTATGACACTCATAACAATTTGAGACATTATTGTCCAAAAAACAAAACAATACCCAATAATCATTAATTGATTCCCTTTTATAAAATCTTTTGTTTCACTAGAAATAAATGTAACCGATTTTAATCCTTTTATTAAGATAAAGAAAGAAATAGCGGTCAATGCAAACCCTCCGAAAATAGCTCCAAAAAAGCGATATCTTCTTTCTATATGAAACGTAAATAATAAACGAGAAATATACTGTACAATGGCTCCTAAAACAAATGAAAGTAGAACAGATAATAATATACTATACACTATTTCTGTAGCCTTTTTTGTATTTATATAGCTTCCTAAAGAACTAATATCTCCATTTGTTACATAAATTTTTGATATTGCAATAAAAACTGAAGCACCTAATAAAGAGAAAATAATGGAAACAGTTGTTGATGTAGGCAATCCAAATGTATTAAATACATCGAGTAATAATACGTCTGTTATCATAACTGCTAGGAAAATCATTATGACATCATTAAAACTAAACATTCTTGGCGTAAAAATTCCACTTCTTGCTACTTCCATCATTCCATTAGAATATAGCGCTCCAACCGCAACTCCAATACTAGCGACAATCATGATTGTTTTAAACGAAACTGCTTTAGATCCAATTGCTGAATTTAAGAAATTTACCGCATCATTACTCACTCCTACCATCAAATCGACAATAGCTAAAAGCGCTAATGCAATAAGCATAATAACATAAACTTGTTCCATAATTATTGTAAATTAAAAATCGGGCAAATTTGTTACAATTTCTTAAATAAAATGTTAAGCTAACGTTAAGTTAAATAATTGTAAAAGATAATAATTTTAATTGAGACTAACAAAAAAGGGATTCAATTGAATCCCTTTTTTGTTAGTCTCTAAACGAGTTCTATTTTTTCTCAACATATTCATTAAACTCTTTAAAAAGTTCTAATAAATTCATTGTTGCTTTTACTAAATCATTTGTTTCTAATAATAACCCGAAATATAATTTACTGTTTTTAGGACTATTTTCAATTGTTCTAATTCTTGTTATTTGCTTTTGAATTAAATCAGAAATCGTTTCTAAAACTTTCTTTCTTTCTGTTAAAGCTCTATCAATACTACTAAAGTTTTTTGAGTTAAAGATATCTTCAATATCCTTAAACAATTCTAATATTTCTAATTCAACTGTTTTTAAATCTCTAATTTGATTAAACTTTAATTGTTTATGATTATTATTTATATGTGAATGACTACTTTGAGAAATATAACTAATAGACTGCACAATGTCTTGTAAATGTCCTAATGTCAATACATAGAATTTACTTGCTTCCACTGAAGTTTCATCTAAATTCTTAATGAAATAATAAACATTATTCTTTAATTCATCTACTTGCTTTTCTAATTTCTTAACTGATTTTTTATTTTCTTTCAAAGATGGTAAGTCTTGTAAACTTAATCCTGCTACAATTGCACTATAAATCTTATTAGTCTTACTTACAATTTTAGAAATTTGATCTGAACTTTCATTTATTACTTCATGAATACTAACGATATCTTCTTTATTCAGTTTTTTAATTTCTTCTTTTTCAGTCATTTTTGCTTTATGAACTTGATTACTTCTATAAAACAAGACCGCTACAAGAATCATTAACCCAAAAAATGCATAGATTTCTCCAACATATAATAAATATGCTACTATTCCTGCAGAAATAAATGCTGCAAATGCAGTAAAAAACCAACCTCCTATAACATTTAGGACACCTGCAATTCTATAAACAGCACTTTCTCTATCCCAAGCTCTATCTGCAAATGAAGTTCCCATTGCTACCATAAAAGTTACGTATGTAGTAGATAATGGTAATTTCATAGATGTTGCTATAGAAATTAAAACTGCTGCTACAACTAAATTAATAGATGCTCTAACCATATCAAACATAGGTTGTTCACTTCTTTTTCCTTTATATTCAGCAGCTAGAAATCTTCCATCTATAGTTGCTTGAACTGACTTAGGAATTAGAAAGCTGATACCATTACTTAAGATAACTGCACCTCTAACTATACCTCTAGATATTATATTTGAAGAATATTTTTCAGAACCTTCTCCTTGACGTGACAAATTTTGCTCTGTTTCTAAAACATTCATCGATTTTTTAGAAATCCAAAGTGTTATTACCATTATTCCACCTGCAATCATCAATAATAATGTAGGAGTTGCTACCTTTTCTGCCAAAACACTCATTGCAAATCCAGTTGCAGGAGCTCCTGAATCTACCCAAGCTCCATAAGACTGCCAAGCTGCAATAGGCACACCAATAAAATTAACTAAGTCGTTTCCTGCAAAAGCTAATGCTAATGCAAATGTTCCTACTATAATTACTAATTTGTAGATATTTTTTTTGAATCCTTGAATAATAACAAAAGAAAAAAGTGTCCAAAAAGCAGCACTAACTAAAAGTACTAAAAATGTTTTATCTTTAATTATAGGTTTAATTTTTTCGTAAAATTCTGTTCCTTTTAATCCTTTGATTATAATGAAATATGATATTGCCGCTAATGCTATTCCTCCAAAAATAGCTCCAACCCATTTTGCTTTCTTTTCATAATTAAATGTAAGTAATAAACGAGAAATATATTGTACAATGGCTCCTATTGAAAAAGAAATAACAACAGATAATAGAATTCCTATAATTATCTCTGTTGCTTTCTCTGTATTAATGTATTTTCCAATTATACCTAATGAATCTCCATTATTTAATATTTTAATTACTGAAATAACAACTGCCGATCCTAATAATTCAAAAACAACCGATACTGTTGTTGATGTAGGCATTCCTAGCGTATTAAAGAAATCTAAAAGTAAGATATCTGTTATCATAACTGCCATGAAAATTATCATAATTTCATTAAAATAAAATTCACTTGGCATAAATATTCCTTTTCTTGCCACTTCCATCATTCCACTTGAAAACACAGCTCCTACAGCAATTCCAATACTTGCGACAATAAGAATTGTTCTAAGTGAAACGGCTTTTGAACCTATAGCAGAGTTTAAAAAATTAACCGCATCATTACTAACTCCTACAGCTAAATCAATAATTGCAAGAATTCCTAATGCCACAAGCATTATCACATAAATTTGTTCCATATTCTTAACTTTTAAAACGATGCAAAGTTGTCATATTTTAGCTAACCCAACGTTAATTTAATGTTATCAATTGGATTTTAACAAGGATTAACAAAGTTACAAACCCCTTATTCTTTAAGCTTTTCTTTTTTATTTAAATAATGTGTTTTAAAAATTTCTTTAAATTTTAATACTAAATAAATATTTGGCAAACAATCTCTTCTTGGAATATCTCTATTTTTTAATTAACTTTATAATCTAACATAAAAACAATATATTATGGCAGTATTAAAAGTTATTGAAGTTTTATCAAGTTCAGAAAAAAGTTGGGAAGATGCAACGAGAAAAGCTGTAGCTAAAGCTTCTCAGTCTTTAAAAAATATTAGATCCGTGTATGTACAAGATCAAAGTGCAAGTGTAAAAAATAATGAAGTAACAGAATTTAGAGTTAATTTGAAAGTTACTTTTGAAATTGAATAATTAGCTAATCATTTAATTATTCCTAAGCGTTCGATTGAACGCTTTTTTATTTTAAACATAATTACTATTTATTCTTATAAAAAACCAAACAAACAAGAAACACTTCTTTTACATTTATTGAAATAGGTTTGATAACGCAAAAGACTTCTTTATCTTTACACTCTTAAAAAAAACTTTTCTTGAATACAATAAAAATCATAAAAATAAAGTAAAAATGACTAGCGAAAAAGTAGAAGAATATGCAACTATTATTAAAAACATTATAATTGAATATTCTCCAAAAGTAATTACGGCCATTATCATATTATTTGTAGGACTTTGGCTGACAAGTATTATTACAAAAACCCTAAAACGTATATTAGTTAAACGAGAAATAGATACTACTCTTTCAAATTTCATAGGTAATTTCGTCTTTTGGACATTACGTATTTTAGTTTTTATAACGGTAATTTCAAATCTTGGAGTCCCTACATCTTCTTTTGTTGCTATATTAGGAGCAGCAGGTTTAGCTGTTGGTTTAGCACTTCAAGGATCTCTTTCTAATTTTGCAGGAGGAATTTTAATTATCCTTTTTAAACCATTTAAACTAGACGATGTAATTGAAGCGCAAGGAGAAATAGGATCTGTAAAAGAAATTCAAATTTTTAACACAAAGTTATTAACTGGAAACAATCAAACAGTGTATATTCCTAATGGAGCTTTATCAAATGGTGTTATTAAAAATTACACTCAAGAAGGAATTAGAAGAGTTGATTTAATGATTGGTGTAGATTATAATTCAGATTTAAAACAAGTGAAAGATGTTATTCTAGATGTTTTAAATAAAAACTCAATGGTTTTAAAGAATCCTGCGCCTACAATTTTAGTTTGGGAACTTGCAGATAGCTCTATAAATCTTGCTGTAAGACCATGGACAAATTCAGAAAACTATTTCTCTGTTCATAGTCAAACACTTGAAGACTGTAAAGTTGCTTTTGATGCTGCTGGTATTGAAATTCCATATCCACATCAAGTAGAAATTAAAAAGAAATAATACTTTTTTATTTATTTAAGACAAAATCTTTTAAATAATAAGGTTCAAAATAAGCGACATTTACAAAGTCGCTTTTTTTGTACTTTTCAAATGACAAATAACTCATTTCATTTGCCGAAGGAAATACAACATCATGATGAAAAATAAATTTATCCTGAACTAATGTTTCTTTGAATTTCATTATTCCATCACCTACTAAATGAATCGTTGAATTAATTTCTTTATATGATTCTTCATTAATAACTTCAGCTTCTATTTGTCTTATTTTTATGTAGTTTTTATCAAAAAATGCAGTATACACTTCCATTCTTCTAGCATCAATCATAGGAATAATAATCCCTTCATTTATAGAAATTTTTCTTGCTAAAAGTTCTAAGGTATCAATAGCAATCATTGGCAAATTTAAAGCATAACAAAAGCCTTTTGCAGAAGAAACTCCTATTCTCAATCCAGTATAAGAACCAGGACCTTGACTTACAGCTACTGCTTTTAAATCTTTAAAAGACAAATTGCTTTCCTGTAGAATTTCTTCAATGAAAACATGTAATTTTTCTGCATGAGAAAAATTTTCTTCAGCAATTTCTCTACATAAAATAGTTTTACCTTCTCTTGCTATTGAAACTGAACAATTTTTAGTTGCTGTTTCTATGTTTAATAATACTGACATGAATAAAATTATATGATTGCAAAAATACAATGTTTTAAAACTTAATCCCACAAAAAAAGACGCGAATAAGATTCACGCCCTTTTTAAAAAAATAACCCAATTAACGTATTTTTATTTCTTTTTGTCTTTTTTATCTTCTGCTGCTATTTTTACTTTATCGTTTGTCTCTAACTCTTTTGAAACCATCAAATAAGGTCCTGTAATAATCTCTTCTCCTTTTTTCAGTCCTTCTTTAATTTCAATATTAGTATCATCTTGAATTCCTGTTTTTACTACTCTTAATTTTGCTTTATCTCCAACTTTTACAAAAACACATTCAAATTTTTGATCTGGTTTATATGTTCCTTTGTTTTGCTTGTCTTCTTTTTCAAGTTCAGCAACTATATCTTTTTTTACAGAAGTAGTATCTTCTTTAATCACTACGGCACTAATTGGCACACCTATTACATTTGTTTTTTTATTTGTAATAATATCGACTGTAGCAGTCATTCCTGGACGAAAAGGAGAGTAATTTGGTCCTTTTCCTTCTAGTAAATCTTGATATGATTCTTTTAAAATTCTTATTTTCACTTTAAAATTAGTCACCTGATCTGCTGTTAATGCAGAACTTGCAGAATTTGAAATACTCGTTACAATTCCTTTAAATTCTTTTTTCAAATAGGCATCTACTTCAATTTTTGCAGAATCTCCTACTGTAACTTTTACAATATCATTTTCGTTAACATCTACTTCAACTTCCATATTATTTAAATTAGCCACACGTAAAATTTCTGTTCCAGCCATTTGCTGTGTTCCTAAAACTCTTTCTCCTAGCTCTACAGATAGCAATGAAATAGTTCCATCTGCTGGAGCATATATAGTAGTTCTTCCTAGATTATCTCTAGCTTCAGTTAATGTAGCAGAAGCGCTTTGGACATTAAAGTAAGCAGATTGTTTATTTGCTAGTGCTACTTCATAAGCAGAAACAATTTTATCCCATTCTGATTTTGAGATTACTCCTTTATCAAATAATTTTTTATTTCTATCGTAATTTGCTTTTGACTCTTTTACTTGAGCTTCTGCCTGGCTTAAACCTGCTTTTGTAGTAGATAATGAAGCAGCTGTTCTATTTACACCTGAAACATAAATATCTGGATTTATTTTTACTAATAAATCTCCTTTTTTAACTTGTTGACCTTCTTTTATTGGTAATTCAATAATTTCTCCTGAAACTTCAGAAGATATTTTAACTTCAATTTCTGGTTGAATTTTCCCAGTTGCAGAAACTGTTTCTACAATTTCCATTTGGTCTACTTTAGCTATTTCAACTTCTTTACTGTCATCAGTATTTCCTACAACTCCTGCTTTCTTTAAAGCAAACAACACTATAATTAAACCTATTACTGTTGCTAATAATATATATATTGATTTCTTTGACATGATTGATTATTTTTGAATTAATGGGATTCCGAAATAAAATTCTAAAATTTTGGTTCTAAATATGTAATCGTATTTTGTTCTTAATACTTCTGATTGTGCGTTTTCTAATGTAATTGAAGATTGCGAAAAATCAAATGAATTCATTAATCCGACTTCAAATCTTTCTTTTGCAAAATCGTATGCTAACTTTCTTGCTTCTAATGTTTTTTGAGCTGCTTCAAATGATTTCTTAGCATTAATAACATCATTATAAGCTTGGTAAACATTTCTTTCTAAATCTAATTCGGCTTGTTTTAATTGAATTTCTGTTCTTTCTTTATTTACTTTCGAGCGTTGAACTCTTCCTCTTGTAGAGAATCCACTTAAAATAGGCACACTTAATTGTAGTCCTATAGAAGTACCATCAAATAATGATAATTGATCTGTAAAACTAAACGGTGTACTTTCTGACCATCTTGTATTATATCCTACAAATCCATTTAACGTTGGTAAATATCCTGAACGAGCAATAGAAAGATCTTTTTTCGCGATATCAACATTTGATTGTGCTATTTTTATATCATATACTGATTCTTTTGCTTTAGCTAAAATGGTCTCTTGGCTTTCATCTGCAAGATTTGTAATAGGTACTTCTATTACTTCATCAGAAATATCAAAAGTTGCATAATTTTCCAACAACAATGTTTGACATAATGAAATTTTAGATATCAAAAGAGCATTTTCAGTACTTATAATTTGTTGTTCCTGAGTAGCATCGGTAGCTTGCAATTCATAAATATCTCCCGCTGGAACAGAACCTACTTCTATTAACTCTTGAGTTCTTTTAATATTCTCTTTTGTAATTAGATTTTGATTTTTCTGAACCTTTAATTGCTCTTTATTAAATAAAATTTGTAAGTATGCATTTGCAACTGAAAGTGCAATATCATCTTTCATTTTATCTAATTTATAAGTATTCGCTATTTTGTTCAATTTAGTACGCTGAAGCGTTTTCCAGTTAGCTAACCCATTAAACAAAGTAATACTTGAATTTGCAGATGCAGAAAGCGACTTAAACGTAGTATTTTCAAATTGATTAGTAGCTGGATTAATATTAGCTCCAGTATTTACACTATAATTTGCATTTGCACCTAGCGTTGGTAGAAAACTACCTATAGCTTCCATTTTTTCTATATCTGATGTCTTTAAGTCTAACTCAGATTGTTTTACCGAAATATTATTCTTAACCGCATAATCAACACATTCTTGCAAAGTCCATTTCTTTTCTTGTGCAAAGATGTTAATTCCTACAAATAAGAGAAAAACGAGTATTCTTTTAGTTATCATTATTGATGATTTATAAATGAATTTTTACTATAAGACCAAAAAAATAAGTTTTTGTTACAGTAATCATTTAATATTTTATTTTTACATCAAAATTATTTTAAAAAATGAAATATATAGTCGGTTTTCTTTTAGTGATTATTTTTATATCATTCTTCGCTTCTTGTGGAACAACTCAAAAAATTCAGGCATTAAAACCAATGCCTTCAGATAACAACCCTATGGTTTTTAAAAATAAAACTTCTTTTATTTCTTTACCTACGGAAATTACTTTAAAAGATATTGAAACTCTTTTAAATAAAAACATGGCTGGTTTAATTTATGAAGACAATGATATTTCTGATGATAAAACAGAAATGAAGATTTGGAAAACTTCTGCAATACATTTGACAGAAGTAAATGGTGAAATTATATCTGAAATTCCCTTAAAAATTTGGGCAAAAATAAAATATGGAACCGATTTTATGGGTTTAAATGACACGAGAGAGATTAATTTAAACGGAAAAATCACATTAAACAGTAAGGCTCATTTATACAACTGGAAATTGACTACAAACTCTACCATAAAAGATTTTGAATGGAGCGAAAGTCCAAATATTATGGTTGCAGGGAAAAAAATTCCTATTACTTATATTATTAACCCAACTGTTTCTTTGTTTAAAAGTAAAATTTCAAAAATGATTGATGATGCTATTGATTTATCTTGTGATTTTAAACCTATGGTGTTAGAAACAATGGAAAAAATAAGTACTCCTTTTTTAACAGATGAAAGTTATGAGGCGTGGTTTAAACTAATTCCAATAGAATTATATGTAACAGAAGCTGAATTAAAAAACAACAAGATTACAATGGATATGGGTTTAAAATGCAACATGCAAACCATGATTGGGAGAGAACCTAAGAATACATTTGACAAAGATAAATTGATACTAAAACCCGTTACTAAAATACCTGATCATTTCTCTGCTGCTGTTGCTGCTGTTTCTACTTATGAAAGTGCTTCAAAAGTAATTACTAAGAATTTTCAGGGACAAGAGTTTGGTTCTGGAAGCAAAAAAGTGACTGTACAAAAAGTTGATATTTGGCAAAATGGAGGAAAACTAATCATTGCTTTAGACTTATTAGGTTCTATAAACGGAACTATTTATTTATCTGGTTATCCACAATATAACGCTTTTACTAAAGAAATCTTTTTTGATCAATTAGATTATGTTTTAAATACAAAAAGTGTTTTATTAAAATCTGCAAATTGGTTAGCGCAAGGTACTGTTTTAAGAAAAATTCAAGAAAATTGTCGCTATTCTATTCAAGAAAATATGGAAGAAGGAAAAAAAAGTATGGAAAAGTATTTAGCAAACTACTCTCCTATGAAAGGTGTTTTTGTGAATGGAACAATGAGTGATTTTGAGTTTGAAAAAGTAGAATTAACAGATAAGGCTATTATTGCTTTTATCAGTACTGGTGGAAAAATGAAAATCACTATTGACGGAATGGAATAAATAAACTAAAAAACCCTATTTCAAATTGAAATAGGGTGTTATTTTTATATAATTCTAAAAAAAATATTTATATTTTTTCCTTTTTCTTAGCAAATTTTATTTTATAAATAGCATAAGCTGCTGCTGCAACTAACACATATGGAATTACCATCAAATATACAATTCCATCATTTATGGCTTGCGCTTGCACTCCGCTTTCCTCACTTTCTAACGCAGCTCTACACATAGCACACTGAGCTTCTGAAGAAACAACATATAAAAAAGATAATATTAAAAAGATTTTTTTCTTTATATCTAAAAAGTCATTTTCTTTTTTCTCTTGTTTCATTTTTTGTTTTTTTCTCTTAATTAGCATAATAAGGTGAAATCATTAAATATACAATCACACCAGTTATTGCAACATACAACCAAATAGGAAATGTTATTTTAGCTATTTTCTTATGCTTATCAAATCTTTTTGCTAGTGCTTTTACATAAGTAATTAATACTAATGGAATAATTACTATTGACAAAATAATATGAGATATTAATATAAAATAATAAACTGGTTTATAATCTCCTAAATAAGAAGTTGACTCGGATGACATATGGTAAGCAACATACATTAATAAGAAAGCAACCGAACAGGCTATAGCGCTTTTCATCAGGTTTTCATGTAACTTTCTTTTACCATTTTTAATAGCCACAACCGCAACTACTAATAAAACTGCCGTAATTCCATTAATTGTAGCATAAATAGGCGGCAAAAAACTAAAAGGTTCAATATCAAATCCCAAACGTTTAAAGCTAACGCCAAAAAGTGCTGCAACAGCTAAAGGAATTACTATTGATAAAATAGTAATTAGTTTATTATACTTTGTTTCAATATTATTTTCCATTTATTCTTCTAATAATTTTTTAATATCTTCTTTAATTGCTTTTACTCCTTCATCTTCTAATCCGTCATAATATAAAATAGGATTTCCGAATTCATCTTTTCTACATCTTATATTTCCTTCTTTATCTATCAAAGCAAATAACCCAGAATGTTCAAAACCACCTGCCACATTTTTATTTTCTCCTGTGTAAATATTAAATCCTTTATTGGCAAGGTTAAAAATATAGTCTTTCTCTCCTGTTAAAAAATGCCAGTTGTAATGTTTAACACCTAAATGATCTGCATGATCTTTTAATACTTTTGGCGTATCATAATCTGGATTAATTGTGATTGAGGCAATTCCAAATTCTGGATTTCCATAGAATTCATTTTGTAACAATAACATATTTTGATTCATTCTTGGACAAATTGTAGGGCAAGTCGAAAAAAAGAATTCCACTACATATACTTTTCCTAAATAATCTTTATCTGTAATTTTTTTATCATTCTGGTCAGTTAGCTCAAAACTTGGTATTTTCCCTATAACATACAAATCTGATTTTTGAAACTTAGCTATTATTTTTGGTACAGCCCAAATTCCAAAAATCAATATAATAAATGTAATTCCTATATATGATTTATTTTTCATGATGATTTTTATTCACTTTTACGAGATGTTTCTTCTACTTTATTTGTGATTTTATCTCTAAAATCATCTTTTCTTTTATTCTTTTTTAATGCTAAACGATATTCTCTCAATATAATTTTAACATCATCTGTCATTTCATTATGGAGTTCTGCCGCAGAAATAGTATTATAACTTTCTCTATATTCTTCTTCTCCTTTTTTATTCTTTCCTTTTCTTCCTCTAAGGTTAATATTTTTATCTAAAATTATAACAGATGGTGTTCCAAAGTTATTATCTAAGTTACTTATAAGTTCAAGAGACTGATGGTATTTCTTTATTTCTTCTGGTTTTGCAAAAACAAATTTCCATCCTTTCATATCTTCAGTAATTCTATCCAACTCTACGACATTCTTCTTTATCTCTTCTTGAGTTCCCTCAGGTGCAATCATAACAATTTGAAAATCTTCAAATCCAAAAAATTTATTATAAATCTTTTGATTTAAATTAAACATTCTTGCTTTAAATTCAGGAATATCGGAACCAGTAAAACCTAAAACTGTAATTTTATCTTTCAATTCTACATTATCCCCAGATAGCGACTTCCATTCTTTTGGAATTTCAGTATTATTTTCAGATAAAATTGGTAAAAAGAGAGAGTTATGCTTAGCAGAAGCAAAGATAAGATAGGTTATTATTGGTAAAATAAAGAGAAGTATTAAGACTAATTTATTTTTCATCTATTAAAAAAATTTAGATTACATATTTCTTAATGCAAAAGTAAAAAAAATCCCGCTAAAAGCGGGATTAAGTATATCTAATATGATGTTAAAATATCCATTTTAAATGACCAGTTCTAAATACTTCATAAATATAATCTCCTTCAACAAGAACGATAAAACATAAATAAAGAATTAAGAACACTAAAGGCGCTACTATTGACCAACGGAAACTTGCTTTTTCTCCTTCTAAGTGCATAAATGCCCACATAATATAGTACGCTTTTACAACTGTTAAGATAATGAATATCCAGTTTAATAAACTACTAGATAAAACATGTGTTCTGAATAATGAATCTGGTTTATAAATACCTAACAATACCTCTACTATTGTAATTAATGAAAGTATTCCAAAAACGATCCAGATTCTTTTTGTATTTGATTCGTGTGCGTGTGCCATAATATTACTTTTTAATAAATTATACTAAGTAGAAGAATGTGAATACAAATACCCATACTAAATCTACGAAGTGCCAGTATAATCCAACTTTTTCAACCATCTCATAACTTCTTCTTTTTTCATAAGTTCCAAGAAGTACATTAAAGAAAATGATGATATTAATAAGAACTCCTGTAAAAACGTGAAATCCGTGAAATCCTGTAATGAAGAAGAAAAAATCTCCAAAAGATTTATGTCCGTACTCGTTTCTAACTAAGTTAGCTCCTTCTACAACATATTTTGCATCATTGATTCTAATTAAAGATTCTTCTCTTGAAAGAACAACTTTTCTTTTATCAACAATTTTTTCACTTCTAATAAGTATATTTGGATTAGCTTTAAAACCTTCGATAACTTCATTTACCGAATATGAAGGAAGAGATGATTCTTCCATAAACCAAAACCCTTTATCGCGTTTTAATTGTTCTCTTTCTTCTGGTAGAACTTTTGAAAACTCGTGTAATGCAACTCTCTTTCCATCTTTATCAACAAATTGCAAGATTGCTCCACCTTTAGTTTCTATTGCTCCAAATTCTCCTTTAATAAAGTTTTTCCATTCCCAAGCTTGAGATCCTAAGAATATGAAACCACCTATTATGGTTAAAAACATATAGAAAGCAACTTTTGATTTTTTCATTTGATGTCCTGCATCTACAGCTAACACCATAGTAACAGAAGAAAAAATCAAGATAAAAGTCATTAAAGCCACATAAATCATTGGCCAATCTTTACCGTGTGCAAAAGGAAAGTGATTAAACACCTCGTCTGCAATAGGCCATGTTTCTATAAACTTAAATCTAGAAAAACCATAAGCAGCAAGGAATCCCGAGAATGTTAAAGCATCTGATAGTATAAAAAACCACATCATCATTTTACCATAGGTTGCCCCCATTGGTCCTGGTCCTCCATCTAGCAAAGCGTGATTGTCATTTGTAACTGTCGCTCCCATAAAATTTAATTGTTAAAAAGTTCCCAAATTTATTACTTTTTTTCTATTTGAAAAAATAGAAAAATAAAAACAAATATACCCAAATAAAATCCATAAAATGCCAATACATCGCACTTAGTTCAATACCAAGGGTTTGTGAAGCATTATATTTTTGTTTATAATGATTATAAATTACCACAATTAATGAAATAAAACCTCCTAAAAGATGCGCCATGTGTACTAGCACTACAATATATAAAAATGAAGTTGTAACACTACTTTCGCTACCTGTAAAAAAGTAACCACTGTCTATTACTTGTCCAAATCCTTTAAATTGTAACACTACAAACAAAACACCTAATAAAAAAGTTGTTATTAAGAATATAGTTGTTAAATTTCTATTTGCTTTTTTTATTGACTTAAGTGCTAAAATAAAAGTAGCACTACTTAAAATCATCACAATTGTACTCATTAAAAATGCATTAGGCAATTCAAAATCACTCAACCAATCTGGTCGTGATTTACTTACTACATACGCACTTGTTAATCCAGCGAAAATCATCAATATACTTATCATTCCAAAAATCAATAACATTTTATACGTTTTTGATTTTCTACTATTATGCTCTTCTAAAGTCATTTTTGTTTCCATCCTATCTTAAAAATTTATCTAAAATAAATACAATTTGTAATAATGAAATATAAGACACACTTACTATCATCAATTTTCTAGCTGCTTTTGCATCCATTTCTTTATATAATTTAACTGCATAAAACAACATCCACAGTCCTAACATTACAACTATTCCTGCCGATATCTTTGTTAAAAACAATTTACCTGTATAACCAAAAGCAGGAATAATAGAAGCTATTATCATCCAAATAGTATAAAGAATTGTTTGTAAAGCTGTTTTCTTATCCCTTTTACCTGTTGGCAACATGAAGAATCCAGCCTTTTTATAATCATCATATAAAAACCATCCAATAGCCCAAAAATGTGGAAATTGCCAAAAAAACTGAATAATAAACAATGTTCCTGCTTCTATTCCAAAATTACCTGTAGCTGCAACCCAACCTAACATATAAGGAATTGCCCCTGGAAAAGCTCCAACAAATACAGATAATGGTGTGATTGTTTTTAAAGGTGTATATAAACTTACATACATAAAAATTGAAATTGCACCAAACATTGCCGTTTTTGCATTTACATAATAGAGAATGGATAAGCCTAAAAGAGTAAGAATTATACCTAAAATAAAAGCATTTTGTTTTGAAACCGTTCCAAGTGGTAAAGGACGATTTTTTGTTCTATCCATTAATGCATCTAAATCTTTTTCTATAATTTGATTAAAAACATTTGATGCTCCAACCATGCAATATCCTCCAACAATTAAAAACAATAACGTAAGCCAATTCTGACTACTCCATGAATTTACTCCAAGTAAATAACCGGCCACTGTAGAAAAAACTACACTTATAGCCAATCTTGCTTTTGTAATCGCTACAAAACTCGAAAAGAGAGTGGGTTTAGAAACGGTATGATTTGCAGTGTCCAAAATAAACAGATATCCTTGTTTTAATTGGGCGCAAAGATACAAATAAGATTTTTGATTTACAGCCTATTCCTGAGATAAAAAACACCTTAAAAATGTTAATAATCAAAATACCAATTAAACAAGTCAGCTCGTAAACCAATTGAAAACCATACTGTATTTGATTTTTTTACATTAACAGTTTCAGTTTTAGGGTCAAAATTACGATACAATAAACTTCCGAAAAATTTCATATTTGATGCTGGATTAACTATATAACCCAATTGCAAATCTGCTATTAAAACATTTGTTTTATTCCCTTGCGCAATAGAAACTCCATTATCAAATGGTCTATTTTCTTCATAATTTAAATAAATATTTCCTCCATAGTTAGAAACATCATTTGTTGTATTAAAATCAAAACCTCTTTGTCCATAAATTAATTTTGCTTCTCCAAAGTATCTTCCTTTGAAATATCGCGCAACTCCTAATACTTCTCTAAAATTAGCTCCCCAAGCATGCCCCATACTTTGATTGTTATGCCCATAATTTGTCAACGGATTACTATGAGAATACACATAAGGTCTTACTTGATTATATTCTAGTTGCAACATAAGGTTCTTTACTTTAAAAGCATCATAATATTTTATCCCTATTTGATATCCAAATTTATTTTTCCAGCTTTTTTTTCCAGCTTTCACATCTCCAATTGAAAATTCATCAAGAATAAATTGACTATAGAAATTAATTTGATTATTCCACTTATATTTTGCTGTTGCTCCTAAGACTGCATTCCCACTTTTTGAAGAAGAGTTAAACTCTACTGCTCTATAAAAAATTATTGGATTCACAAAACTCATATCAAAACCTCTATCATTTGTGTTTGCCCAAACAACACTTTCAAATAATCCAATATTTAATCTTTTTGAAACATTATAACTCAGATAATGACTTGCCATATACTTTGTTGAATATGTTCCTTCAAATGTAGCTTCTGGTCTTACATCTTTCAACCACATATAGGTATTTGTGTATTTTATTTTCCAAAATGTAGTATTAATTTTAAAATATGGATAAGGACTAGTTGCATCACTTTGAAGAAGAGAACGATAGCCATCGCCTACAAAATTCCTTCCATATCCTAACTGCAAATCTATAAACCCACTTGGTTTATACTTAATATTAGCCTCTGCTAAAGGAAAATCTAAAGCATCTACTTTAAACTTTTTTGCAATACCAATACCAGGCAAAATTGCTGGATTTCCTCCCGAAGGTTTTATACTTGCTGCATAATCATTATAATAATCTGCAAATCTCCCTTGACTTTCATAAATTGAAGATGTAAAAGTTAAAGTTTTACCAAGTCCGCCTTGAATCTGAATTCCTCTTGTATTTACAAATGTATTTGAAAGCTCACTTTTTGTATCTTTCCCTGCTCTTAAGTCTAAAATTGGATTAAAACTAAACCAATATCCATCACCTTGAATTTCCACTAAATTTTCATTCCAAAATTTCCTTCCCCACCAAGATGTTTTTTTCTTCAATACATTGGTTCTTGCTATTTCAAAATCATAATATTTCGCAACTTCATTATAAGAATAAGGCTTTGTTGCTGTGTGATTATTACTTCCTACTTGATTAAGCAAAGCATCAAATTCATAATAATTTAAATGAGAAAAAGGTATATTTAAATCACTTTTAAAGCTAGGATTTTTAAATTCCTGATATGATTTTTCAATATTCTCAAACTCATCCAATTCTTTTGAATTATCTATTAATTTCTCATTTGTTTTTGCTTCTGAATCTATTATTACTTCCTCATTAAGATTAGGCTCTTGTAGAGGAATACTAATTTTAAGTGTGAATTTTGAATATGTTGGTCTTCCTGAATATTTTGCAGGTTCAATTTTAGGCAAGATATCAAATATTCGTTGCGTCTCTTTTTTTAATTCATTAGAAACCGCATCAATATAAAGCACCTTAAACACTCCTACTGTATCAACTTCAAATATTGTAATTATTTGACCTTGATAATTACTCTTTTTTAATTCGTCTGGAACTTCAAAATTTGAAAACACAAATTTTTCCAAAACATTATAAAAACATTTTCCAGAACGCTCTAAGCTTTCATTTTTACATTCTTCAAAAACAGGAAATGTTTCAGAAGCCCTTTGTGAATAACTCAATATACTCCATAAAAATAATAGAAATATTATATACTTTTTCATGTTTTTTTTAATATTCAGATTTTAACTCTTCTCCTGATATTATTGCTTTTGCCGCAGAAGTTCCTATTCTCTTTACCCCTAAATTAATCATTTCCAAAGCCTCTTGATAATTCTTTACTCCTCCAGCCGCTTTGACAGACAATGGAAAAGCATTTTCAATCATTAACTTTATTGCTTGAACAGTTGCCCCATTTGGTGAACCGTCATGCGTTTGATAAAATCCTGTTGACGATTTTACAAAAACATTTTCATATTGAAATTCTTTAAAATTTGCAATTACACAATTTTTTACCAAAACTGTAAGCTGCACGATTTGATGATTATTAAGTGCTGCGATTTCAATAATCCATTTTACTATTTTATTATGCTCTAATCCTAATTTTGTACACTCTATAACTTGCTTTTTTACCACATCAACATCTCCTTTTTTAAAAGCTTCATAATCTAAAACAAAATCTAAATCATCTGCACCGTCTTTAATTGCTTTTTCAGCTTCAGCCAATTTACTTTCCAAAGAACCGTCTCCTTTTGGAAAATCAATCACAGTACCAATTGTTAAGTTTGAATTAGATTCTTGAATCATTTCTTTTGCCACAGAAACAAATTCTGGCCTAATCATTATCAATTTAAACTGTTCTTCAATGGCTTCTTTGATGTTCATTTTCACAACTTCCATATTCGCTTTCTTGGAAAGACCCGCTTGTTCTGCTGTTTTTAAATAAGTAGCATCTAGATATTGTCTCATGTTATGATTTTTTTTACATTCTTAGAATTTGGTAAAAATAAAAAAATCCCATTGATATGGGATTCTTTTTTTGTAATAATTCAATTTAGTTCATCTTAAAAGAAATTGGAATTACATATTTAATTTTTACATTCTTATCTCCTTGTTTTGCAGGAATTAATTTTGGCACTTTTTTTACTGCTTTTTCAGCAGCTAATTTCATTTCTTTTGTTGCATTCCCACTTCCTAAAGAGTTTACATTTGTTATATTTCCGTTTTCGTCAATAATAAATTCAACAAACGTTCTTCCTTGTATTCCATCTGCATAATCATCTTTAGGGTAAATCAAATTTCTAGAAACCACTTTTGCTAATTCCGATTCGAAACACTCTTTTTGTTCTGCTCTACTTAATCCTTTACAAGCTTTAAACATTGGTAATTGTTCAACAGAAAGAATAGTTTCCGGACCGCTATTAGGTGTGGTTGTTGCTCCCGTATTAACTGTTGAAGAATTATTTGATGTTGGATTTTCTGCTTTTGTAGTATTATCTTGAGTAGCCAAATTATCTTCCTTTTCAACTTCTACTTTATCGTCTTCCACTTTAAAATCCGTCACTACTTTTTGAGGGATAACTGGCTCAACAGGAGTAACTGGTTTAGAAACAGGCTTTGTAACTTCTGGTTTAACTTCAATCGGATTATACACAAAAGGCTCATCAACAATAGGACCTTTAAACACCCATTCTTTTTCTTTCTTCTTTACATCTTGAAAATTATACTCTAAAACAAATAAAACAGCCAACATTGTAGCAATAAGACCTAATTGAAAATAGATTACACTATTTTTTGCCTTTTTCTGAAATTCATTTTTTACTCTCATAATTATATAGGTTATATGTTAACAGATTGTTAATAATACCTACACAAATTATGTGCCAAAAAAAAAATCCCAATCTAAAAAGATTGGGATTTTTTTTTAATTTAATTTAAAAGTAATAGGTAAACCGTATTTTACCCTTACAGCTTTTCCTCTTTGCTTACCAGGAGTAAACTTAGGTAATTTAGAAATAATTCTTTCTGCTTCTTTTTCCAAAAGTTCAGCATCATTTTTAATTCCTCTTCCTCTTACCTTAATATCTTTAACAACTCCATCTTTATCAATTAAGAATTGTACAGAAACTTGTCCTTGAGATCCGTTTTCAGCAGCTCTTTCAGGGTAACTAAAGTATTTCTTTATATGCGCTTGCATTTTTTCATTAAAACAATCCATTTGTTGATTTTTTGCCACTCCTTCACATCCAGGAAACATAGGAATTTGCTCAATAACAGCAAATGGCATCTCATCTGGAATATCATCTAAAGAAGGTCCTGTGCTTCCAACTTCAGATGCTTTAACAACCACAACTGGTTTATTTTCTTCAACTTCAGTAGTTTCAATTTTCTTCTCTTCCAATTTAATTTCATCTTTCACCACTTCAATTACTTCTGGAGCAGGTGGTGGTGGTGGTGGAAGTTGTTGAACTGGAGGCATTGTCAAAATCACATCCTCTTCATCTAACATTAAGTTATCTGTCAATGTAAATCTTTCTTTTTCTATTCTTGGATCTTCGGATTTTAATTCAATTCCAACATAAGTAAGCAATAAAACTGCTACAAGACCAATCTGAAAGAACAATCTACTATTTCTTTTAGGGTCTACATTAGGATTTTTCTTTAATTCCATAATTTTATTTTTAAGGTCGCTAATATAATTAATAATAAGATGTTTTTAAAATTTTTTCAAGATTTATTTTTAATATATCTCAAAAAAAGAAACGCAGTTAACGCTCCGAGAGCATTTGCCATAGCATCAAAAATATCTGCTTGACGATTAGTAGTGAACACCGACTGTAATACTTCAATAATTATGCCATATAATACCGCGATTACAACTATTTTTAAATTAATTCTATTTTTATCACTATTAAAAACCTTAATCCAACTAAAGACAAAGATAAAATAGAATACAAAATGAACTATTTTATCTTTGTTTGGAATATTAATAATAGATGTATTTACTTTTTCTATCGTTACCAAACTCATATAAGTAATAAATAACGTCCAAAAAACAGCAAAATAAAAATATTTACGCTCCAATAAGCGCTGCATAATCATCATTTGACAACAATTGGTCAATTTCAGAAGCGTTATTTATTTTAACTTTAACCATCCATCCATCTCCATAAGGATCTACATTTACTTTTTCTGGCTCACTTTCAAGGTTTTCGTTAAATTCAATAATTTCTCCACTCAATGGTAAAAACAAATCAGAAACTGTTTTAACTGCTTCAACAGTACCAAAAACCTCATCTCTTTCTAGGGTACGATCTAATGTCTCTACTTCTACATAAACAATATCACCCAATTCTTTTTGAGCAAAATCAGTAATACCTATTGTTGCAATTTCTCCTTCTATTAATACCCACTCGTGGTCTTTTGTATACTTTAAATTAGCTGGAATATTCATTTTATTTCTTTTTTATTGGTTTCACAAATGTAGTTTTATTAATTTAATTCCAAAATAGGTTTTTAATTTTTTTTATCTTATTACTATTAAAAAATGTTACATTTATAAAACAAAAAAGACTCACTTTTATATAAAAGTGAGTCTTTTTTATATTCATATAGACTAACTAGTTCCCAAAATTATATCGAATTGTAAATCCTGCTCTAATATTTGTTATTGGAAATGATGTTGAAATAACCGCTTGTGAGAACTGATGATCATAAAAGAATATCGTTGTCAAATTCTTACTAAACGAATAATCCGCAGATAACTTAATAGACCATAAATCTTGTCCACCTGCTAATTCATTATTATTATAATCTAGATAACGAACAATTGTATTATTTTTCCTTAATGAGAAATCCGTTTTAATATTGATATCACTTTTAATTACTCCTGTCGGATTATCTGCTAATTTTGATACTATTGTAACATTTTTTATTCTATATCCTAAACCTATAGTATATTCATTACCGCTTACTTCTGTTAATAAGTTATTATCAAAACTCATATTTAATGTTCTATCCTTTTTAATTTCTGCTAAAATTTTGATTGAATTTTTCATTTCAAAATCAACTCTCATTAATGGATTAAATTGTTCTGTTAAGTTTACATTTGAAATAATTGTATTCGCATAAAAGTTTCCATTAGCATCTACAGGCGCTTCATTTAGATTTGAACGGAATGAGTTTACATTATAACTTGCTCTATAACCATGTTGTAATGAAAAACGTTTAAATTTATCTTTAAACCATTTATAACGCATTAATCCTGTGTATTTAATTGTCCAGTTTGGTAAAGGAACATTTTTAAAAACACCTGTTGATTGTTTAGAGATATCTTTTCCTGAATATGCAGCAACAAAAGAAGGTAATAGCACTTGTTGACTATTTTTACCATAGCCTACTGGGTAACCTTCTAAATCAGTTGGATAAACATTGCTTCCATAATATTCAGAAGCTAGTTTATTTGCTACTTTTAATCTATTTGCTCTAAAGTCTTCAAAAGCTTCTGAAAAATTCTCATCACTTTGACTAAATGCTGTTTGGATTAAAACAGTTGAAATACTAAAATTTCCAAAATTATAAGGCGATCGAGAGTTATACTGACCATTCAAAACATCATATTGTTCAGAATAATTATCTGCATACATTCTGTCTGCTGTCAAATCTATTTTAAGATCCGCAAAAGGCTCTACTTGGGCAGTGAAATTTAATTGTTTATTTGTTACCTGTGTGAAATTTTGATTGAATTCCGGAAATTCAGTTAACCAACCTTGTCTTGCTGCTTCATAACGAACATCTGACTGACTACCAAATACAAACCCAAGTGATGGTCTAGAAGAACCGAAAAAACCTAATCCTGGAGTATAACCTGGCAAAACGGTTCCATTTGTTTCTGTATAATTTACTTGTATATTTTTAATACTTGTAATTATTCCTATTAAACCATTTACAAATACATTTCCGTCATTCTTACTTGTTTTACTTTTTGCTGTAATCTTTTGCCCTGGTTTTGGTAAAGCATCTTTCGAATCTTTTTCTTTTTTACTTTTCTTCTTTTTACTCCCTGTCAACCCGATATAACGATATAACAAATCCATATTAAATGTTGTATTCAGCTTATGGGAATTTGCATTTTGAATTGTATTTCCTAAATTATATCTAATACCATTATCTGCAACAATTGATGAAAAGGCATCTGATGAACGTTGCCAATTAAAATCTCCTGTATAGGTATAATTTGACTTAACAAATGCTAAAGCAGGAATTTTATTTATTGGTAAATCATAATTTAAAACAATTTGTTGATTATGCTGATTTGATTGTCCAATATCCCAATAATCATCCCAAATATCTAGACCGTCTATCGGTTTATTTTCTTCATCTAAATAAGTTCTAACTATATTATTTGAAGCTGCTGTATAATTAAGACGTAATGATTTAGTAAGATTATAATTGAATCCATATTGATAATTAAAAAAGTAATTTCTTCTATATAAAGGATCTAAACCAATTCCCTCTACGTCAACTAACCTAAACTGTTGTCTATTAAATTGTCTTATAATATTAGAACTAAATGAAATATTTGATGGTAAGAAATTAAAATTAAAATCTTTCAACATTTTATAATAACCGCTTTTATCTAATTTCTTTGAGTTTTTAAAAGGCTCAATTGTCAAAGGTTTAAATGAATAAGCATAATCTACTGTTGTTCTGTTTTGTTGATCAACAAGATTCTCAATTTCATAATCATGATGTTCGGTTTCGTTAAAAGAATATGATAATGTTAGGTTCTCTACATCATAGAAATGTTGTTTTTGACCTTCACCTCTCTCTTTTCTAACACCTATAAAGTTAATACTTGTTCTTTTTGTATAATCTATTGCTCTATTTTCAAGATTTGAACGTTGTTCTGCATCTGTAGTTACATCTAAAAGTTGATTTAATTCAATATCTTGATAAAAAGGATCGTATTTAGGCGTTATAGTTTCTTCTCCAACTGCATAATTAAAAGGTAATGTTATTCCCCACTTTTTAGGTAGTAATTTCCCTAAATTCAAATTAGTAACTATATCATATTGAAAAACATCTTCTCTACTTCTTTCATTCGGACCTTCTTCTATTCCTCCAAATCCTATAGTACTTACTCTAGTTGTTGCGGAAACAGTTGCAAAATCAGCAAGATTTGTATCTAGATTTGCTACCGCTGCATAACCACCTTTATTGTCTAAGTCTGAAAGTCTAAGTTCATTAAACCATACCTCACCTCTAATATTTTGATTGCTTATATTTTTAAGCCCTACCATTAACGTTCGAACTAATCCAAAATTCGGATTTCCTTTTATACCTAATGTTAGTTTACTATTCGAAGAACCAATGGCTTCTTCTTCTACAAAACCAATTCCATCAGGGCCATATATTATAGTTGAAGAGTTATTAAGTGATAATATTTTAAGTTTAGTTAATAATTCCATTGGTAATTCAATTTCATTATCAGAAAGCCATACATCATCTGGTGTTGATGCGTTTTGAGAAGAAACCTTTAAAGGAATTTCTACTTGATAGAAATTTTCTGTAAAATCATTTCCAAAACGAATAAATGCAACCATTTGGTCATTTTGAAGTGGCTGTGGTTCATCTGGTTGCGGCAATGATTCTGCATGTAAAAACATACGCATCTTTTTAAATTGACGCATATCTACGTTTACATTTTTAAAAACTGCTCTTGAATCTCCTGCTTCTAAACCATCATTATATCCTCCATCTTTGTCATAAACTCTCAATGATAAAGATTGTTCATTCTGATTAATAACCGTATTGTTATTATATAACTGTTCTCTAGTTACTCCTGGAGGCGAAACATAAGGAATTGGTGATCTACTACTATTTTCTTGAATATTTACTGCTACAACATCAAAACCAGTATTATCATCTGTTGGATCAGGGTCATTAAATTCTAATGAATTTGTATAACGTCTCCACTCTCCTCTGACAAGATCTAAAGTTCCAAAACGAAGTGTAATCTCTTCTGAGAACCCAGTCATATACATTCTCATAAATCTAATTGATCTAAAATCAGCAATAGCTCCTACTACATTATTTTGTGTAAATTCTAAAATTGGAATTTTATATTGAACCCATCTTGCGTTAACATTACTCCCATTTGGTAATGATTCTGATACTGTTCTAACATCAACGACATAATTTTGGCCAACTTGAGGAGTATTATTAATAGGCACTTCAAATTTAAAATAAGCATTAATCGTATTCATTGTTTGATCACGATTTACGTCTTCTACATCTGGTCTAGTGTCATTCCCTCTATTTGTATCTGTAACATTTACAGGAGAATTCCCTTCAAAACCATTATAATCTCTATAACGATCCACAACTCCACCCGTTGCATTTAAATAAAATCTATAATTATCAGCAGATGGATCGCTTTGACCAGCAAAAGCACTATACTTTATTGCTTCAGCAGCATCATTAAGTCCATCAAAACCAACATCTTGTTGATTTCTATTTGCCTCGTCTGTATCAAATGCATACACTAAGGATTGAGAACTTGGTACTTGTCCCCAACCGGTTTGAAGCGCTGGTGTAGTTGCTCCAACTTCCGGCAATCCATTTTCATATTGTTTTCTTCCATCTTTTAAAATATCTTCAGAAATTTCCCCTAAATTAAACACTAATTTTCCTGTATTCGCAGGACTAACTACATCTGGAGCATTTCCATAATAAGGGTCTAAAATCCAAAACTGAACATATTCAACATTTGATTGTTCAAAATTAGTTGAATTAATTGAACGCATAATTCCTGCCCAATTATCTACAATATCAGTATCTGGAAATTGGTTTGTTGTAGCAAGTGAAGGGTTAAAATTATATGGCCCTCTATCTTTTGGAAAATATGTTAAATCTAATGTACTGATAACATTTGAATTTCCTTGTGCAATATCTACATTTGGGAATAATTCTCGACTGTATATTCTTCTTGTTCTATTTAACGATAAATCATTATCATTAATTCCACTTGGTGGCTGAGTATAAAAGACAGGATCAATAGTATACCAAGCCATTTTCGCTCTCTTATACCCAATAACTGGATCATCTGTTACAGGTTCTGTTTCATCTGGATTTCCATCAAAATTTTCTTCTAGTGGCACACTTGCTAAAGTCCAAGGTCCAGGTGAATTTAAAGGTATGGAAGATTGTGAGCCTTCAAAATCATCTACATAAGTAGTTGCTTCTCCATTAAATTGATCTGCTTTTGAAGAACCTGGTAATAAATAGGCTATTTCTCCTCTAAAAGACAAATTAGAAGGTACATCTGTATCAATATTTGGTAATTTATTAACTAATCTTGTTAAAAATGGCACTTCGGTAGAGAAATTTGTATTTAATCCTACAATAGTATTATTTACAGATTCTTGTCCATAATTTGACTTGTTTGTAAAAGGTCTCTCTGACAAGTTCAATATTGTACCTCCAACTAAAAAGTTTTTATTAAATTGATGTTCAACATTTACACCCCAAAATCGTCTTGTTTGTTGACCAAAAACAGAATTATTTTCAACTGATATTTCAAGTGGAGTATTTGATGCTTGTAATGAAGGATCTAATAATTGTACTTTTCCAAGTTGATAATTCACTGTATAATCTACTCCTTCAACCAAAACCCTTCCTCCTGATTTTACAACTACAGATCCTTGTGGAACATTGAAAGCACCAATAGAAATACCATCACCTCCAGAAGATTTAAAACGCCCTCTTAATTGAAATTTATTTTTTTCACTTTCTTGAAGTGCAGCAGCTTGTGTTGATTTATACAAGTTTCTAAAAACATATTTATTCTGATTCACATTATATGTTAATGGATCATTATAATTTTCTGTTCCTCCTGTATTTAATTTTCCAAATAAATGTTCTCCGAAAGGCTCTTTAGTTGTAAAAATAATTCTACCGTATTGAGGATCGACTGTTATTCCTGGATAAAAATCAAAGAAACCATCTCCTCCTTCTTGCGGATCATTTGTATAATTTAGTTTATCTACATTTAAAACCTTTAAAAGAGGTGTTTCTTTTACTCCTGCTGGCAAGTCTAAAGGAATATTTCCTGAATTATCCACAAATGGAGTAATATAATTTAGTGGTGATGGATCTGTATATAAAATATTAAATTTAAAATCTTCTTGTTGTAATTGATATCCACCTGGAATTTGATAAATATTCTTCATCATTAAGTTCCATGTTGGCATTGTTAAATCTTCATTTGGTGTCTTTTGTTTAACTGCTGTTAAGTTACTTTTCAACAACTTAACAATCAAAGCTTGTGAAGAAGGAATACCTGTGTTATCAACTTGTGTAGCATCAACTCCATCTGTTCCAAATTCTCCAACTTGATAAACTTGATCTCCAATAGTGTATTGATAGGCAACAGCTAAAACTTCATCGTTTGCTAAACGTTGACTTAACGAAATGTACCCTAATTGTGGGTGATATGTAAATTCTGATGCTGTTAACTTTCTAGCATTTTCTAATTTCGCATAGTCTAGCCCTTCATCTACTCCAATTGTAAAACCATTATTTGCTGTTGCAACTTCTCTAATAGCTTGAGTTAAAAAATTACTTCCTATTTGATTTGGGTTAAATTTATTATTTGGGTTATTTGAAGGAGTATCTGGCCCTACGTTAAAAAAGGATGGATTTCCAGCTAAATTTACACCTACAACTTCTTGAGGTGTCAAATTTGTTAAAGGAGCTTCTCCTAAATCTTGAAGAGCTATAAGGTTTCTTAAATTATTCTCAGTTGAATTAATTCTATTTTGCTTGTTCGTAACCCAAACTTCAATTCTTGTAATTTGAATTCTACTGTTAATATATGGATATGTTTCTAATGATTTATCATATTGATTTCTAAAATATTGCGATAAAAAATAGTGTCTATCAGAATCGTATTCTAAAGCAAATAATTCAAAGTCTTGAAGTGTTCCTCCTCCTTGAGAAGTTACCGTTTTCGTTTGCGACTTTTGTTCAGAAAAGACACCTGTTACGGTTGTTTTTCCAAATTGCAATTGAGCCTTAACACCAAATAAACTTTGAGAACCTCTAATTAAAGAATTAGATAGTGGAAAACTAACATTTCCAACTTCTAATTTTTGTAGAATATCATCTTCTGTTGAGCCATATTCTAATTTTATAAGGTTTTGAAAAGCAAATGTAGATTGAGTATCATAATTAATATTTACATTTAACCTCGTTCCTACTTTTCCTTGAAGACCAACACTAATTCTCTGATCGAAATCGAATGTGGTTGTCTTTCTGTTTCTTGGTGAAAATGCTGGATTATCTTGTTTTGTAAAACGTACTCCTAAATCTATTTCTACAGAACCTGTAGGCTTTACATCAATAGTATTTCCTCCGAAAATAGCTTCAAAGAATTTAGAATTAACATAATATCTTGGCAATAAATCTTTTTTCTTTTCTTCACTACCATCCTTTTTTCCATCAATTGCTGCTGATTTATCTCTATAATATTTACGCATTTCTTCACGTAAAACTAATTCCTGATATTGCTGCGGAGTTAAGACTAAAGGATAGTTTACATTAAATCCATCAAAAGTGTTTGTATAAATATATCTATCAGTTACAGAATCATAAGTATAAGCTTCAACTATACTTTGTGGATTAGGAACTTTAATCTTACCTAGATCTACACCTTTTTTAATAGAATCATTTTCTTGACCATCTACTTGTGAAAACAAGAAAAATGGAAACCATAAAAAAATGATTTTTAGTCCTTTTTTAAATCTATTAAAAACACTTTCGTTAAATTTATTTTCCAAGTCTTATAAGTTTTTTAATGCTTGTTTTATTAAGGTCTCAACTGTTGCATTTGGGGATTCTTTTACAATTCTATCAATAACTTTTTCACTCGTTTTTCTAACAAAACCTAGAACCTCTAATGCAGATAACGCTTCTTCTCTATTTGTATTGTTAAAAGTTAAAGAAACTTCATCTAAATCATAAACTTTTAACACTTTATCCTTCAAATCCAAAATAACTCTCTGAGCCGTTTTTGCCCCAATTCCTTTTATACTTTGTATAGTTGGAACATCATTTGAAGCTATAGCTTGTATAATTTGCTGAGGATCTAAAGAAGACAACATAGTTCTTGCAATATTAGCTCCAATTCCAGAAACAGAAATTAATAGCTTAAATAATTCTCTTTCCTTTTTTTCTACAAATCCATATAAAGTCTGCGAATCTTCTTTTACTTGTAAAAAAGTAAAAAGTTTCAAATTCTCACTATCTGGCAAAAGCGAAAAAGTATGCAATGATATATTTATATGATACCCTATTCCATTACAATCTATTATTACTTCTGTTGGCGTTTTTTCAACTAGTTTCCCTTGGATATGAGTTATCATTATATATTTAATATGTTAATAGTCAAAAATATAAAATATTATTTATTAATAGACTGTTTAAATTTTCTTTCTTTTTCTTGTGCATCAACAACTGAAACTGCTGCCATATTTACCATTTCTTCAACACTAGCTCCTAGTTGGAAAATATGCACTGGCTTATCTAACCCCAACATTATTGGACCTATTGAGTCTGTCTTGTTCAGTTCTTTCATCATTTTATAAGTAATGTTTGCTGAATCTAAATTTGGAAAAATTAAAGTATTTACTTTTTTATTAACTAACTTAGAGAAAGGAAACTTACTTTTCAACATTTCCGGATTTAAAGCAAAATCTGTTTGTATTTCTCCATCAACTATTAAATCTGGATAATATTTATGAAGATATGCAACTGCTTCTCTAATTTTCTTAGGATTCTCGCTCTCAGATGAGCCAAAATTTGAAAAAGAAACCATTGCCATAACTGGCTCCATACCAAACATTCTAAGTGTTTTTGCCGTCATTAATGCAATTTTAGCTAACTCTTCTGCTGTTGGATTCGTATTGATTGCTGTATCTGAAAGGAATATTGGTCCTCTCGTAGTCATCATCATATTTGTAGTTGCAATACGTGAAACTCCTGGCGCCCTATCAATTAATTCCAATACTGGTTTTACCACAGAAGGATAACTTCTAGAATATCCTGTTACCATTGTATCTGCTTCTCCCGCATTAACCATCATCAATCCGAAATAATTACGTTCTCTCATCCATTTTTCGGCATCTAATAACGTAATTCCTCTTCTTTTTCTTGCTTCCCAAAGAGACTTAGCATATTTTGCTCTACTACTATCTTCTTCTTTTGTTTTAGGATCTATTATAGTAACATCTGCATCAAACCCTATTTCTGTTTTTAGCTCTTGAATTATCTCTTTATTTCCTAATAAAATAGGAATTCCAATTCCTTCCTCATGAACAATTTGTGCTGCTTTTAAAACATCTAAATGATCTGCTTCTGCAAAAACTACTTTTTTAGGATTTGTTTTTGCTCGATTAACCAACATTCTAATCATCTTATTATCAGAACCTAAACGATCTAATAAATCTAATTCATATTTTTCCCAATCATTAATTTCAATTTGGGCAACACCTGAATCTATTGCTGCTTTGGCAACTGCTGGAGCAACAACAGCAATTAATCTAGGATCAAAAGGTTTTGGTATAATATAATCTCTACCGAAGTTTAATTTTGTTTCACCATAAGCCACATTCACTTGTTCTGGAACTGGGCTTTTTGCTAATTCAGCCAATGCTCTAACCGCAGCCATCTTCATTTCTTCATTAATCTTTTTAGCACGCACATCTAATGCACCTCTAAAAATATAAGGAAAACCTAGTACATTATTTACTTGATTAGGATGATCTGAACGACCAGTAGCCATTATAATATCTTCGCGAGTATTTATTGCAACATTATAATCAATTTCTGGAACTGGATTAGCCATTGCAAAAACAATTGGATCATTGTTCATTGTCAATAACATTTCTGAAGTTAGAATATTTCCTACTGACAATCCTAAGAAAACATCTGCGTTTACAATTGCTTCTTTCAATGATTTTGGCTCGCAAGACTTTGCATATCTTTTTTGTAAATCAGAAATATCTTCACGACAAGTAGTTAGCATTCCTGCTCTATCAAACATAAAAATGTTTTCAATTTTTACTCCTAATAAAACATATAAATTAGCACAAGCTAATGCCGCTGAACCTGCTCCTGAAACTACTACTTTAACTTTATCTATTTCTTTGTTTGCTAATTCTAGAGCATTTAATAATGCTGCTGAAGAAATAATTGCTGTTCCATGCTGATCATCGTGCATTACAGGAATATTCAATTCTTCTACTAATCTCCTTTCAATTTCGAAAGATTCAGGAGCTTTTATATCTTCAAGATTTATCCCTCCAAATGTAGGTGCAATATTTTTTACTGTTTGAATAAATTCTTCAACATCTTTTGTTCCTACTTCAATATCAAAAACATCTATATCTGCAAAAATTTTAAACAAAAGTCCTTTTCCTTCCATTACTGGTTTAGATGCTTCTGGACCTATATCTCCAAGTCCTAAAACAGCAGTCCCATTTGATATTACAGCAACTAAGTTTCCTTTTGCTGTATATTTATAAACATTATTAATATCTTTTTCTATTTCTAAACATGGCTCTGCTACTCCTGGAGAATATGCTAGTGATAAATCTCTTTGTGTTGCATATTTTTTTGTTGGCACCACTTGTATTTTACCAGGTGTCGGTTTTGCATGATATAATAATGCCTCTCTTCTTTTTGTATCCTTATGCATATAATTATTTTTATACTAACTTACAAAGATATAAGAGTTCATGAGAAAATGAAATTTTAAAGAAACTCTTTTGAATCATTTTTTTATTTTTAATTTAACTAATAAATATGCTTAAACTTTTAACTCTTTTTTAAAACAAATTATGCATAAAAAAAACATACTTTTGTATTGAGGAATAATTCCCCGATTTTTTCATAAAACAAACACTTATGCCATCATTATCAACTAAAGAAAGACTAAAGGAAAGAATCAAAGAATTAGTTTGTTTATACGAAACAACTCATATAATTAATCAAAAGAATATAACAATTGAAGAGGTTTTGACTAACATTGGTCAAAATTTAGAAAAAGCTTTAAAATATTCTGACGATGCCATAGTAGAGATTGTGTTTAAAGATTTGAAAATACTTACGAATGTTCTACCTCAAAAAACTGTATATATTGATCATAAAACCTTTATAGAAAACAATGAAGTTGGTTTTATAAAAATCCATTATCCTTCTCCTAAATTATCTATAGATGATTTTTTGGAAGAAGAATACAAACTACTTGAAAAAATAAGTGTAGAAACAAGTCAGTTTTTAGAAAACAAAGAGCGTAAAGAAAAAGAAGAAAAGCTAAAACAATCGGCAGAAAGAAACGACAGACTTTCAATTTTAGGAGAAATAACCGCAGGAATTGCACATGAACTAAACACTCCTTTAGGAAATATTCTTGGTTTTGCTGAACTTATCAAAAAAGAAAACAAAGTAAAATCTATAGATAAGGATATTTCAAAAATTATTAATGCTGCTATTTACTCTAGGGAAATTGTAAAAAAATTAATGTTTTTCTCTTGTGAAATGCCTCAAAATAAAGAGATTTTATTAATAAAACCTATTATTCTTCAAGCAGTCACATTATTAGGGCCAAACTTCAAAAAAGCGAATATTACTTGCAATGTAACTTTTAAAGATCATAATATAAAAGCACAAATAGACGAAATTCAATTAACACAAGTACTTTTCAATATTATTATGAATGCAATCTATGTATCTCCATTTGAAAGTAAAATTGACATATTGGTTAACTCTAAAAAAGAAAACTTTATAATTGAAATTAAAGATCAAGGTTCTGGAATAGATGAAGAAATTAAACCTAAGATATTTGAACCTTTTTTTACGACAAAACCAATAGGTGAAGGTTCAGGTCTTGGACTAAGCGTTGTTCATGGAATAATTAGAAGTCATAAAGGCGAAATAAAAGTAGTAAACAACAAACCTAAAGGGACTAATTTTCAAATTATTTTACCTCTAAAAGAAAAGTGATGAGTTTAAAAAAAGAAAACATTTTAATTGTAGATGACAATTATGATATGCTAGAATTACTACAACGTAATTTAAAAGATCTAAACTTTCATTCATATAAGGCCACTTCTGTTATTGAAGCTATAGACATTTTAAAATCTTCTACTATTGATCTCTTAATTACAGATTTACAAATGCCTGAAATAAATGGTATTGAGCTTATAAAATATGCTGATGAACATTTTCCTAATATCCCTAAATTAGTTATAACAGGGTTTCCTTCTGTGGATACTGCTATTAATGCTGTAAAATCTGGAGCATTAGACTATTTAACAAAACCATTTACTTTTGAAGAATTAAAAAAATCAATCCATAATTGCCTTAAAAATAAAAAAAAGAATCCTTTAAATAAAAAAGTAGAAGATTCCGATGATTTTATTACTAATTTAGTAGGGATATCTAAAGAACACACACAGTTAATTGACATCATAAAAAGAGTAAAAAACAATAAAGCAACCGTTTTAATACAAGGAGAAAGTGGCACAGGAAAAGAGTTAATTGCACGTTCAATTCATTATAATGGTAATTTTGCATCAAAACCTTTTATATCTGTCAATTGTGGAGGAATTCCTGAAAATCTGATTGAATCTGAATTATTTGGTTATGTAAAAGGTGCATTTACTGGAGCAAATGAAACTAAAGCTGGATTATTTCATGCTGCTGAAAACGGAACTATCTTTTTAGATGAAATAGGAACAGCGACACATTCTGTTCAAACTAGACTACTTAGAGTTTTACAGGAAAAAGAAATTTATATGATTGGTTCTCAAAAGCCACAAAAAATAAATGTTAGAATTATTTCTGCGACTAATAGTAATCTACAAAACTCCATTGAAAATGGTACATTTAGAGAAGATTTATACTATAGACTTAATGTCGTAAATATTGAAACTACGCCTTTAAGAGATAGAAAAACAGACATCCCTGTGTTGATTACTACTTTCCTGAAAAAATATGGAAAAGAATATGGAAAACCCGATGTTACAATAACTCAAAAAGCCATTGACATTCTAACTAGACATAATTGGCCAGGAAACATTAGAGAACTAGAAAATATTATTCAACGCCTTATTATTTTAAGCGATAAAATTATTGATACCAACTCATTACCTAAATCATTAAAGTACAAAGAACCAATAGAACATGAAAAACTGAAGTCCTTACATGAAATTGAGAAATCATATATTTTAAAAGTTCTAGCTGCTGTAAATAATAACAAAACAAAAGCTGCAGAAATTCTACAAATAGACCGAAAAACACTAAGACAAAAGCTTCTAAAATAATAATATTCTTTTTTTAGCACACTTAATAGCTTCAAAGGAAAAAACGGGGTAAAACACCCCGTTTGGTGTATATATACTCATATTAAAAATAAAGCAAGAACAAAAAATAAAAATCAATTAATTGATTTTTAAACAATTACATAAAATCAAAAAAATATGGCACACAGATTGACTAATAGGATTCATGTTAAATTATAAAATATGGAAACTTTACTTGATCCTGAACCTTCTGCCCTACTTGAAGAAATAAGCACTACAAATAGTCTTATTGGAATTTGTTCAAATTGCGAAAATAACATATTCTGTACTTGGATAGAAAACAAAAAAAAATATTGTGAAGAATATAAATAATATGGAAATTTTAGAAGTAAAAAAACAGAAAACAATGCTAGACAATGTATTAGAACAGTTTAACAAAACTGCAGATTCAATGAATCTTAATTCTAATATTAGAAAGATTTTGTCTATCACTAATAACGAAATAATTATCCATTTCCCTGTAAAAATGGACAATGGTAATGTTGAAATATTTACAGGTTATAGAGTACAGCACAACAATGCATTAGGTCCATATAAAGGAGGATTGAGATATCATCCAACTGTTGATGTAGATGATGCAAAGGCTTTAGCCATGTGGATGACTTGGAAAACATCATTAGCAGGATTACCATATGGTGGTGCAAAAGGTGGAATTCAGATTGATCCAAGAAACTATTCATTATCTGAACTTGAAAGAATTACAAGACGATTTACTTATGCATTAGGTGATAACATTGGTTCTGAATATGATATTCCTGCACCTGATGTAAACACAAATGAACAAACAATGGCATGGATGGCAGACACATTCATGTCTACTAAATCTCCTAATGAAAGATCTAACCACAAACATGTTGTAACAGGAAAACCTGTTGGAAGTGGCGGTTTAGAAGGTAGAGATAGAGCCACAGGCTTTGGTGTTTATCTAACTCTTAGATTGTTATTTGAAGGACGAAACGAAACTTTAAAAGGAAAAAAATTTATTGTACAAGGCTACGGAAACGTTGGCTATTGGGCTTCTCATTTTTTAAATAATGATGGAGCTATTTTAATTGCGACTCAAGATGCTCATGCTACTCTAATTAATACTAATGGAATTTCTGTTGAAGATTTATACGAACATTGCAAACCTAGAAAAGGTTCTACCAAAGGTTTTGAAGGTGCAACAGAAATGAATCCTGATGATTTTTTCGGTTTAGAATGTGACTTTATTATTCCTGCTGCTTTAGGGAATCAAATAACAGAAAAAAACGCAGACAAAATTAAGTCTAAAATTATTGCAGAAGGAGCTAATGGCCCTATTAACAATGAAGCAGAACATATATTACTTAATAAAAATGTTACCATAATACCAGATATTTTATGTAATTCAGGAGGAGTTATAGGAAGTTATTTTGAATGGCTTCAAAATAGAAATGGAGAATTATGGCCATTAGACGAAGTGATGTTTAAAATAGAAAAAAAACTGACTATAAACTATAAAAGAGTTGAAAAACTAGCTAATACTAATAAAATTGATTGGAGAACGGCTGCATATACAATAGCTATTAGTCGAATTGAAACAGCCTATATTGAAAGAGGAATTTTCCCTTAATAAAGATCAATTAATTAAAACTAATTTTTGAATCATGAAGTACGGAAAAATAATTATTGATAAAAAAGAACTTGAAACTTTAAAGCACCTTTTTTCGAATTCTCACAATAAAAATGATAAAACATATCGATTGTCTTTTGAAAAATTAATAGATGAATTAAAAGAAGCAAAAGTACTTGATAGTGCAAAAATACCTGAAGACATTGTTCGATTTAATTCTATTGTAACCATTAAAACAGCTTTTGATAAAGAAAGAACATATCAAATTGTTACTCCAGAAAAAAGTGATGTAGCAAATAATAAAATATCTGTATTAGCTCCAATGGGCCTTGCTTTATTTGGTTATGCTCAAAATGATAAAATCAATTGGCAATTCCCTACTGGAATAAGCACAATAGAGATAATCTCTGTTAAAAATTAAACAATTATAAATACTTAAAAGGATGAATAATTTAGTCAAAAAGCATTATGACAAAGATGATATTGAGAGACAATTTATCAATAAAGATATTCTTTTATGGAAAGAAGAAGTAGACTGTATTAATGCCGAAATAGTATTTTTTAAACAGCTTTTAAAAAACAAAAAAAACAATGACATCTATAGTAAAATTATTGAAAAACTAGAAACAAAAGAAAAAGAAAATAACATTTTACTAGCAAATCTAATATTTTACATTAGAAAAACAGACGGATTAAAAGAATGTGAAGACATTGAATGCGAAACTTATTATTTAAATGACCATATCCTTTTTAAAAATAATATTGAATCTTTTCTATTTCAATATAAAAAATTAAAAAGGCTTGCTTATTTAAAAATAAATGAACAAAACAACCTTACTTAAATAAAAAATTCTGCTTTTTTAAATTTAATTATTCTTCAAATTAATTACATTTTCGCAGAACGTTTTCGTTGCTTGCAGTTAAAACACCAGTGTAAAAACTGGTGTTTTATTTATATTTTCTATCTTATTAATGAAAAATGTCCTTTTTTAACTCGTCCATCTAATAATTCAATTGAATACCAATAATCAGAAGAAGGCATATTTACTGTATTAAATGTTCCATCCCATCCTTGAGAAAATGACGAAATTTGCTTCAATAATTTTCCATATCTATCAAAAATAGAAATCAAAGTGCTTTCTTGAAATCTTTCATTAAACCCTTTAACATTCCAAAAATCGTTAATTCCATCTCCATTTGGTGTAAAATATTTTGGGACAGATAAAACACTTACTGTTTCTGATGTAATACCACAACCATTTAAGTCATAAACATACACCGTTTTTAATCCAGCTTGAACATCATAGAAAACATTACTCTCTTGATAATTCTCTCCATCTAAACTATATTGATAATTTCCGTCACCTGTTACTAAAACTGTTATTGTATTTGAATCTACCAAATCAACAATTTCTATATTATTAATTACAGCAATATTTGATGGAATTACCACAATATTTCTTGTACTAGAACACAAATTATTATCAATTACATCTACACTATAATTTCCTGAATTTGTAACCGTTAAATTATATTGATCTGCTCCAACAATAATTTGATTATTAAAATACCACTGATATGTATAATCGTCAATGGTTGTTTCATCGACTAATCCTGCATTTAAAACTTGTGAATCACTAGGGTCATCAGTACAAATAATCTCTTCCTCTCCTTCAATATAAATATTAGGAACTGGATTTACAATAAACGACAAAACAATAGTATCATAACAATCATTATTATCTTCATTTATAACTTTGACTGTTATATCTTGTGTCCCTATTTCAAAAGGATTTGGTAACGGACTTGGTAATAAATCATTATTCTCATCATAATATTCAATAACGACTCTAGTTTGAGTCCCTTTAATTATATTATCAAAAGTTGATGTATCAAAATTAAATTTACCATTTTGTTGCAATGGATTTATTTCATCATCATCACATTTTACAAGTAAATCTGGTTGAATTGGATTTGCTGTTGGTTTGTTATCAACAATAAATTCTAACGTTGTTACAAAAAGACATTCTTTTGCCGTGTCATTTTTAAGTGTAACTGTCATTATTTGAGATGCTGTAGTAAATGGATTTGGTAAATCATCATATACTACATTATTAGCATCTATATATGTTACTGACACATTTGTTAATCCATTTAATAATTCTGTTTCAATATCAGTTGTTATAAAATCTATTATTCCGTCATTATCATCATCACAACCTCTTATTTCTTTTGGAGGAACAATAGGGTGATTTTCAACTTGCAAACTTACATACTTACCTAAACCGACACAATCATTATTCAAATCGCTATCAACTCTTACATAAATATCTTGCGTATTTGGTGAATTATCATTCGTATATGCTGAAGCATTTGCTATATCAATTTGATTAACTTCTGCTAAAGCATCTTGAACATTTTCATAAAACGTTACATTTACCACTTGCCCTGTAAACAATCCTGCTATTACAGTTTGAGTTCCACTAAAGTCAAAAGTTGCGATTCCATCATTATTAGTTCCAAAAGTATCATCACAAGAAGTAATCACTATTGGTGAAAAAGTAGTTGGAATTTGAGTTGCAGAAACTATTAAATCTAATTGACCAACTCTAAAACAATCATTAGTATTTGTTACTCTATAATATATAGTTTGTGTGTTTATAGTTTGATTAACAAAAGATGTAACATTTGTAATCGTATTTATATTGTCTTGTGCATCTGTTAAATTTAGGAAATAGCTTATTGTCAAACCTGTTGAATTAGCGACAATTAGATCTTCTGCTTCCGTAAGATTAAAAGCACTAAACCCATCTGTATCATCATCACATTGCTTTAATTCTACTATAGGGTTAATTACTGGCCTTTGAATTACATTTATGGTTAACTTTGAAGTATCAAAACAAGTTCCTTTTTCAGTTCGAACATAAAACTCATGTGAACCCAATGACAATGTTCTATTTTGCCAATTTGTTATCTCATTTGTATTATTATTTGCGTCTGTTAAATTTGTAAAATATTTATACGTTACTACTTGCGTTCCTGTATAAATACTATTATTCGAATTGCTTAAATCATAATCAATTGTATTTGCTGCTGTGTTTTCACAAACGGTTTCTATTACATCATTTGTAGATATATTATCAAAAATTAGATTAACTGTTTTTATTTCAGTACACTGTGCTGTTAATGATGAAATTCTAGCATAATATGTCCCTTCATTTAAATTAGCTGCTCCAATAATTGGATTATTATTTAATGACGCGTCTTGCAAAGAATTATGGTATGTTATAAAAAAATCTGTTAGGCCTGTTAAAATAATATTATCTAAAACTGAGAAATCATACAATTCTAAATTATCTAAGCCTTCATCACAAAGAACTACATCAGGATAATCAGGAAAATTTATATTTTTAAAAGGATTCAAAATAGTAGCAGTTCCTGTCCAAGTCAAGGAAAAAGGAGAATTCCCTATTGGTCTATCAATTACTATAAAATAGCTTTGACCAGACAGAGCAGTTAGTTGTCTTACAAAACCATTACCATCAGCACCTGGTCCTTCATTTATATCAATTGACGAAGCATTTAATCCTGTATGATTATTGGTTTGTCCAGCAGCAGCAGGGTTTGTAGTAGAACAACGTATGGGAGCTCCTAAATTACTACAATCTGACACTGGTCCGAAAACCCAAAAATCATAATCTTCATTTATATCTGTACTTTGTGGAACAATTGTGAAACCTAAAGTTCCCGGTTGATCTATTGTAACTCTTAACCAAAGTGAATTGTGCTCACTACTACTACATGATTCTGGAATAATTTCTTGAACACCGGCTCCTGAAACATTATAAGAAATATTTTGATTGTCACATGCTTGGATATAATTTTGACAATCATTTGGTAAATTTTGAGAAAAACTAAAAAATGATAAATGAATAATAAGTAATAGATAGTAATGTTTTTTCACAGTATTGGAATTTTAGTGTTCCAAATATATAAAATATTTCAATCTCCTTAACTTATCATTTACCTAACAAGAAACTAATGTTTCTTTGTAGCCCTTCTAATTTAGTCCTTTTTACTGCTGAATTTTTAAATACTTTATTAAAAGTATCTTTTGTTATTTCTTCCCAATCTTTTTTAGAAAAAGACAGCAACTCTTTATTAGGATTAAAAAGAGGTTCATTGTGTGGTTTTGAAAATCGATTCCAAGGACAAACATCCTGACAAACATCACACCCAAATGCCCAATCATTAAATTTACCTTTCATTTCTAAAGGAATATTCTCTTTTAACTCAATTGTAAAATATGAAATACATTTGCTCCCATCAACAATATAAGGTGCTATTATAGCTTCTGTAGGACAAGCATCTAAGCAAGCTGTACAAGAGCCACAATGATCTGTAGTTATAGTATCATACTCCAGATTCAAATCAACTATTAACTCTGCAATAAAATAGAAAGAACCCACTTTTTGAGTAATAAGATTGCTGTTTTTTCCTACCCAACCTAATCCGCTTTTTGCAGCCCAAGCTTTATCTAAAACAGGTGCAGAATCTACAAATGCTCTTCCAGAAACTTCACCTATCTCTTCTTGAATAAAATTTAATAGTTCTTTTAGCTTTTCTTTTATTACAAAATGATAATCTTGACCATAAGCATATTTTGAAATCTTATATGAATCTTCATTTTGTTTTTCTGAAGGAAAATAATTTAATAACAACGAAATAACACTTTTTGCTCCATCTACTAATAGCGTAGGATTAAGCCTCTTATCAAAATGGTTTTCCATATAAGCCATCTGACCATTATGTTGATGATTTAACCAATTTTCTAATCTAGGTGCTTCTTCCTCTAAGAATTCTGCTTTAGAAATACCACAAGAAAGAAATCCTAATCGCTTAGCTTCTTCTTTTATTAATAATGAATATTTTTCTTTATTATTCATCTTACAGATTTTACAATCGTAGTTTAAACTCTAATATAGCATCTAAAGGCTTAAGTGTAATTAAAGGCTTTATTTTAATTGGCGTTGTTTTTTCTATTATTTGATATCGTTCAACGATAGTCATTATTGCTAAAATCATTTCATACATTGCAAAATTATTTCCTATACACATACGTTGACCTGCTCCAAAAGGAAAATAATTTTTAGAGAACTTTACACTTTCATTTGAAAAACGTTCAGGAATAAATTCTTCTGGATTTTCCCAAAAATCAGGATGTCTATGAATTTCATAAACTGAAAACAATATGCTTGATCCTTTAGGGAAATGAAATCCCTCATATTCATCATCTTCTTTATTAATTCTATCAATGAAATATGCTGGAGGAAATAATCGCATTGATTCTTCAATAACTTGCTTGGTATAACTTGCATTTTTCAACCAATACATAATATCTGAAGATTCCTTTTTAAGTCGTTTAACTTCTTCTAATATTTTATCTTGAGTGATACTATTTCTAGCTAACAATTCACTTGTAAATGTTAAAGCATTTGATGTTGTCTCATGTCCTGCCGCAAATAAAATTAAAATTTCATCTAGTAATTGTTGCTCTTCCATAATACTCCCATCTTCATATTGAGCATTAAGCAACATTTCTAATAAATCATTCTGTTTAATATTATTCTGCTTTCTTTTATTTACAATTCCTCTTAAAATGTCTCTCGATTCATTTATTAAGCCTAAATGTTTTTTAATGTCTCCAGATGCCTTAAACCACCAACCTAAATAAGGTTGGCGCAATTCTTTAACTAACATTTGTTGAGTAACCTCAGTCACATATTGAAGTTTATTAATCTCATCATCACTAACTTCAGAACTAAACAATGACTTTACAACTGTTTGAAATGCTAAATCATTAAATATCGGAAAAACATCAATCGGTTTATTACATACTATTTTATCTAATTCAAATTCAATTATAGATTGGATATTTTCTAATAATAGCAATAATTGACTTTTATGAAAAGCAGGCTGAATTAGTTTGCGTTGTTTTTGCCATTTTTCCCCTTCTGACGTTAAAAGTCCTTTTCCTACATATTTAGCCAAATCTCTTGTTTGTATAGGTGACTTTGTATAGTTTTTTTGATTCTTTTGAAGCACATAACTCAACAAACTCGCATCTCTAGAAAAAATAACAGAACTTCCAAACCCGATATTTAATTTGAAGATATCACCATGAAAATTAAAATTAGCTTTATGAAAAGGTAACGGATTTTTTAAAATCGATAATGAATGTTTTAGAAACTTAAAAACAGTTACTTCAGGAATTTTTTTAGAGGAATTCATATTTTTATATTAAAACAAGCCTCCTTGTATATTTGCTTTTATTTTTCCTAGATGTTTATAAGCCTTCTCTGTAACTTCTCTTCCTCTAGGTGTTCTCATAATAAACCCTTCTTGTATCAAAAACGGTTCATAAACTTCTTCGATTGTTTCCCCATTTTCAGAAACAGCAGTAGCCAATGTTGTTAATCCAACTGGTCCTCCTTTAAATTTATCGATTATAGTTGATAAAATTTTATTATCCATTTCATCTAACCCATTTGCGTCTACATTTAGTGCTTTTAAAGCATACTTTGTAATTTCTATATCAACTCTACCATTTCCTTTTATCTGAGCGAAATCACGAACTCTTCTCAATAACGCATTTGCAATACGCGGTGTTCCTCTACTCCTTCCTGCTATTTCTATTGCTGCTTCTAGATCAATTTCAACTTTTAAAATAGTAGCACTACGTTCAATAATTGTAGCTAATAATTCTGTATTATAGTACTGTAATCTACTTTGAATACCAAAACGAGCCCTCATTGGAGCAGTCAATAATCCTGAACGGGTTGTTGCACCAACCAATGTAAACGGATTCAAATGAATTTGAACTGTTCTTGCATTTGGCCCACTTTCAATCATAATGTCTATTTTATAATCTTCCATTGCAGAATATAAATACTCTTCAACTATAGGACTTAAACGATGAATCTCATCAATAAATAAGACATCTCTTTCTTCTAAATTTGTCAATAAACCAGCCAAATCTCCTGGCTTATCTAACACAGGTCCTGACGTGATTTTTATACCAACTCCTAATTCATTTGCCAAAATATTAGCCAATGTTGTTTTACCCAAACCTGGAGGACCATGAAATAATGAATGATCTAGTGCTTCTCCTCTTTGATTTGCTGCTTCAACAAAAACTTTCAAATTTTCCAAAACATGATCCTGTCCTGCAAAATCATCAAAACTTAAAGGACGTAAAGCCTTCTCAATATCTAAATCTTGAGGTGTAAATCTCTCTTTATTAGGGTCTAAATTCTCATTCATAGTAATAAATATAAGCAAAGTTAAAAACAAAAAACCTTTCCTGAAAGGAAAGGTTTTTTAAATGTATATTTTAAAATCTTAATGATGTAATTCTTCTTCACCTTCTTTCATTGGAACTACTTGAGGTACAAAATCATCATCATGACCTGGCTTACTGTAATCATAAGCCCAACGGTGTACTTCTGGTATTTCACCTGGCCAGTTTCCATGAATATGTTCAACTGGTGTTGTCCATTCAAGAGTATTAGATCTCCAAGGATTTTTTGGTGCTTTTTTACCATAGAACATACTATAAAAGAAGTTCCAAAAGAAAACAATTTGAAAAGCTGCTCCTACAATTGCAAACATTGTGATTAACACGTTAACATCTGCTAACTCATCGAATAATGGAAATGCTGAATTTGTATAATAACGTCTTGGTAAACCAGCCATTCCTATAAAGTGCATTGGGAAGAAAACTCCGTAAGCACAAACCGCTGTAACCCAAAAGTGAACATATCCTAAGTTTTTATTCATCATTTTTCCAAACATTTTTGGGAACCAATGATAAACTCCTGCAAAGAATCCGTATAGTGCAGATATACCCATTACTAAGTGGAAGTGAGCAACAACAAAGTAAGTATCATGAACATTAATATCTAAAGTACTATCTCCTAAAATAATTCCTGTTAAACCTCCGGTAATAAATGTTGAAACTAAACCAATTGAAAATAGCATTGCTGGGTTCAACTGCAAGTTTCCTTTCCATAATGTTGTAATATAATTAAAAGCTTTTACTGCTGAAGGAATTGCAATTAATAACGTTGTAAAAGTAAACACCGATCCTAAAAATGGATTCATTCCAGATACGAACATATGGTGCCCCCAAACAATAGTTGATAAGAAAGCAATTGCTAATATTGAGGCAATCATAGCTCTATAACCAAAAATTGGTTTTCTTGAGTTTGTAGCTATAATTTCAGAAGTAATACCTAATGCAGGTAATAATACAATATATACTTCAGGGTGCCCTAAGAACCAGAATAAGTGCTCAAACAATACTGGTGAACCACCTTGATAATGTAAAACTTCCCCTTGAATAAATATATCAGATAAGAAGAATGATGTTCCAAAACTTCTATCAAAAATCAATAATAATGCCGCTGAGAACAATACTGGGAAAGAAACAATACCAATTATTGCAGTAACAAAAAACGCCCATACCGTAAGTGGTAATCTTGTCATTGTCATACCTTTTGTTCTCATGTTTATAACCGTAACTACATAATTTAAAGATCCCATTAATGAAGATGCAATAAATATAGCCATAGATACTAACCATAAAGTCATTCCCAATCCTGAACCACCAATTGCCTGAGGCAATGCACTTAAAGGAGGATATATAGTCCATCCAGCAGATGCTGGTCCTGATTCAATAAATAAAGAAGCAACCATAATTACAGAAGAAACGAAGAACATCCAATATGAAAGCATATTCATAAATCCAGACGCCATATCTCTTGCTCCAATTTGTAATGGAATAAGTAAATTACTAAATGTACCACTTAACCCAGCCGTTAATACAAAGAATACCATTATTGTACCATGTATTGTAACTAAAGCAAGATAAATATCATTTTTCATTACACCACCTGGTGCAAAGTTTTCTCCTAAAAAGAATTTAAAAATACCAAAAGATTCTTCTGGCCAAGCTATTTGCATACGGAAAAATATAGATAATAAAACTCCTATAATTCCCATTAATAAGCCTGTAATAAGGTATTGCTTAGCAATCATCTTATGATCTAAACTAAAAATATATTTAGTAATAAATGTTTCTTTGTGATGACCGTGTTCGTGTGCTGACATAATCTTATATTATAATTTTATAACTTTCAAATTTTAATGATTAATGATTGTCTACAATAAGTGTAGAATCAATAACCATTTCTGGTGTAACATCTTGCTTAACTTCTGGTTCAGCAGGTGCATTAGCCTCTTTCCATTGTTGTGCTAAAGCTGGTTTTTCATTTAACCATTTCTTGAAATCTTCTGGAGTATCAACTACAATCTTCATTTGCATATTGTAATGAGAAGCTCCACAAATTTTATTACACAACAATAAATAATCAAAAGTATATGGATCTAACGCTTCTTCTCCTTTAGCAACTAATTCAGTGCTTTTCTTAGCTCTAATTTTGTTGATTTTATCAACCTTAGCAATAATTGCTTCGTCTTGACGCATTTCAGCAGTAGTTACTGTTGGAACAAACGCAAACTGAGTTATCATACCAGGAACACAATTCATTTGAGCTCTAAAATGTGGCATATAAGCTGAATGCAGAACATCTTGAGAACGTATTTTAAATACTACTTTCTTCCCTTTTGGCAAGTGCAATTCAGTTACTACTTTATCATCTTGAGCTGCTGGATCTGATAAGTCAACACCTAAAGTATTTATTCCCTCAATATACCTAACATTTGCTTTTCCTAATGTATTATCTTCACCTGCATATCTTGCTTCCCAACTAAATTGTTTTGCATATAATTCTACATAGATAACATCTTCATCTTCCTCATAGAACATAATATTATTCCATGTATACAAGCCATAAAGAATTAATCCAGCTAATACAATCACAGGAATTATCGTCCAAACTGCTTCTAATTTATTATTATCAGCAAAGTATAATGCTTTTTGTCCTTTTTTACCTCTGTATTTAAAAGCAAAATAGTGTAGTAAAAACTGAGTTACAGTCTGAACAAAAAAGATCAATAACATTGAAATATACATCAAATTATCAACTTCAACACCATGTTCAGAAGCTGGAGTACCTAAAACTAAATCACTCCATTCAAATAAAGAATATATGGTAAAGATATAAATGAATCCAACAAAGGCAAACATTAAATAACCATTAACACTATTATCTTTATCATTAGCAACTTCAGAATTATCTGAATCTACGCCTACTTGAGTTAAATCGAAAATTTTAGTTAACTGCCAAATCGCAATTCCAATTAAAACTAAAACTAAGAATATCAATAAACTTGTCATTTGTTTATTACTTTAAATATTAATAATGAAAATGTTTGCTTTCTTCCATTAAAGGATTTCCTTTAGCCACTAATGGTGCTTTAGTAAGTGCATTAAACACTACAAATATGAATAATCCAAGGAAGAATAATATTGAACCTATTTCAGACCATCCAATAAACCATTGATCTCCTACAGTTGCAGGCATAATCATGTTATAGAAATCTATATAATGTCCAAATAATATTACGATACCAGCCATTACTATAATCCATGATAAACGTTTGAAATCAGTATTTATCAATATTAACAATGGGAATAAAAAGTTCATAACAAGCATTCCAAAAAATGGCAGATTATAGTTTTCTATTCTTGTAACAAAATATGTAACTTCTTCTGGAATATCAGAATACCATATTAACATAAATTGTGAAAACCATAAATATGTCCAGAAGATACTAATACCAAACATGAATTTAGCTAAATCATGAATATGACTTGTGTTTACATTTTCTAAATATCCTTTAGATTTCAAATACAAAGTAACTAAAGCGATAGTTGTAATTCCACTCACAAAGAAACTTGCGAATACATACCAACCAAATAAAGTACTATACCAGTGAGGATCTACAGACATTATCCAATCCCAAGACATAATAGATTCCGATACAATAAAGAAAACTAAAAATCCTGCTGCCCATTTAAAATTTTTCTTATAGAAAGAATGATCAGTAGCGCTATCTTGAGCAATTGAATTCTTTCTAGATACATATCTATAAATATTCCAACCTGCTAAAAATATTGCTGCTCTTATTAAGAAGAAAGGAACATTTAAATATCCTACTTTAGCTTGTAATAAATGGTCTTTAGCTACAACTGATTCATCCATCCATATAAAAATATGATTTAAATGGAATCCTGAAGATACTAAAAACAAAAAGAATATAATTGACCCAGGTAATAAGTACCCTGTAATTCCTTCCATTACTCTAAATAATATTGGAGACCATCCAGCTTGTGCTGCTTGTTGAATAGCATAAAATGCCAAAACTCCAACACTAATAAGCATAAAGAAAATACAAGCTACATAAAATGCAGACCAAGGTTTGTTTTGTTGTTGATGTAACACATGCTCAACATGCTCTTCATGTTCTTTATCAGCATGAACTTCCTCTGACTTGTGAGTATCATGAGAAACATTTTGCTTAACATGACTATCTTTTGACTCATGAGTATCATGTGATGTTGCACTTTCATGATGACCATGACCCTGTTTTAACATCTCTTTAACTTCCTCTTTATTTGGAACTGACATGAAGCCAATACCAATCCCTATGATACCTAAGACCATTAGAGCTAATGAAAAAGTTTTTAATTTACTTGAAAACGTATACATATTAATAATTTTCAAAAAAGTGTTTTACAATTATAATTCTGACTTAAGTTTTAAAACGTAATCTGTCACTTGCCATCTTTCTTCTTGCGTCAATTGATTAGCATGAGACCCCATAGAATTTAATCCATAAGTAATTACATGATAAATACTACCTTCAGTTATTTCTCTATCTTTATAACTAGGAACTCCAAGGAATTTTTCTCTTTTAACAAGGTTTCCTTTTCCATCTCCTTTATCACCATGACAAATAGCACAGTAAATATTAAATAGCTCTTTTCCTTTTTCAGGATTAACCGAAATTGAATCTAGAGGAGACTTTAATGTTTCTTTAGCTAAAGCATATCCTTCCGTTGTATTTGGAATTTCATAAGGTACAAAACCTCTCTTTATTGAACCTTCAGCTGGTATTTGACCTTCTACACCATTTTTAAACACATCATGTTCTGAATAGGTTTCATAAGGAACCGCTTCATACATATTCGGAAAAAATTGATAGTTTGGTTTAGATTTATCAAAACATGATGTTGCCATGAAAGATAAACCTACTACTGCTACTATTTTATATAAGCTTTTCATATCTTGTATTAATGCTTTTCTATTACTTTTACTTCAACAGCTCCTGTAGACTTAAAGAAAGAAATCATATCCTCCTCATTGCCATGAACGCCAACTTCCATTAAGAAATGATCATCTGTTGTTCTCACATCAGGATTTTCTGCTTTTTTAAATGGCCATAATTTACTTCTCATATAAAAGGTAATTACCATTAAGTGTGCTGCAAAAAAGACTGTTAATTCAAACATAATTGGCACAAAAGCTGGCATATTTTCTATATAACTAAAACTTGGCTTTCCTCCAATATCTTGTGGCCAATCAACAATCATGATGTATCTCATCATTGCTGTTGCAACTGATATTCCAACTAAACCATATAAAAATGATGCAATTGCAATTCTTGTTGGAGCTAACCCCATTGCTTTATCTAAACCATGCACTGGGAAAGGTGTATAAACCTCCTCAATATGATGATGAGCTGCTCTTGTTTGCTTTACAGCATCCATTAAAACATCATCGTCATTATATATAGCGTGTATAACTTTATTACTCATGATATTAATGATTGTCTGAATGATTATGATCGTTTAATTCTCTCTCTCTTTTGTAATTGTCACCAGACGATTTCAAAATAGTTTTAACCTCTGCTTGTGCAATAACTGGGAAACTTCTAGAATATAATAAAAATAATACAAAGAAGAATCCTATTGTTCCGATAAAAATACCTGCATCAACAAATGTAGGTTGGAACATCGTCCAAGAAGATGGTAAATAATCTCTATGTAATGAAGTAACAATAATTACAAAACGCTCAAACCACATTCCTACGTTAACAACAATTGAAATTATGAAAGATGCCATTATACTTGTACGTATTTTCTTTGACCACATAACTTGTGGAGAAATTACATTACATAACATCATTAAAGCGTATGACCACCAATAAGGACCAGTTGCTCTATTTAAGAATGCATACTGTTCATATTCTACTCCTGAATACCAAGCAATAAATAACTCAGTAATATATGCACATCCAACTATAGAACCTGTAATCATAATTACAATATTCATTAATTCAATATGCTGAATAGTAATATAATCTTCTAAGTTAGACACTTTTCTCATAATAATCAACAGTGTGTTTACCATTGCAAAACCAGAGAAAATTGCTCCTGCCACGAAATACGGAGGAAGAATTGTTGTATGCCAACCTGGAATAACAGAAGTAGCAAAGTCAAAAGATACAATTGTATGTACAGAAAGTACAAGTGGAGTTGCCAAACCTGCTAATACAAGAGAAACTTCTTCAAATCGTTGCCAATCTTTAGCTCTTCCACTCCATCCGAATGATAATGTAGAATATATTCTTTTTGTAAACGGTGTAATTGCTCTATCTCTTAACATTGCGAAATCAGGTAGTAAACCTGTCCACCAGAACACTAATGATACAGATAGATATGTTGATATTGCAAATACATCCCAAAGTAATGGAGAGTTAAAGTTTACCCATAATGATCCAAATTGATTTGGTATAGGTAATACCCAATATCCTAACCATGGTCTACCCATGTGAATAATAGGGAATAATCCAGCTTGCATTACAGAGAAAATTGTCATTGCTTCTGCAGAACGGTTAATGGCCATTCTCCATTTTTGACGGAATAATAATAATACAGCAGAGATTAAGGTTCCAGCATGACCGATACCTACCCACCAAACGAAATTGGTAATATCCCATGCCCAACCAACAGTTTTATTTAATCCCCATGTACCAATACCTGTAGTGATAGTATAAATCATACAGCCCAAACCATAAAGGAAAGCTGTTAAGGCAATTGAAAATACAATCCACCATTGTTTATTAGCTCTACCTTCAACTGGTCTAGCCACATCTACAGTAACATCGTGGTAAGACTTACTTCCTACTACTAAAGGTTTTCTAATGGGTGCTTCGTAATGAGACGACATAATCCTTTATATTGTTTCTTAAATTAATACTTATTTATCGTTTCTAACTTTAACGTGATAGAACACATTTGGTTTAGTACCAATATGCTCTAGTAAATGATACATTCTTTCGTCTTCTACTAATTTAGCAACCTGACTTTCTTTATCATTCACATCTCCAAATATCATTGCTCCACTTGTACAAGCCGCAGAACATGCTGTTTGGAATTCACCATCTTTAACTAATCTACCTTCACGCTTAGCTTGTAATTTAGTTGCTTGTGTCATTTGAATACACATTGAACATTTTTCCATAACTCCACGAGAACGTACGTTCACATCTGGATTTAATACCATTCGACCTAAATCGTCATTCATATGGTAATCAAATTCAGTGTTTTTATTATATAAGAACCAGTTAAAACGTCTTACTTTATATGGACAGTTATTCGCACAATAACGAGTACCTACACATCTATTATATGCCATGTGATTTTGTCCTTCTCTACCATGTGAAGTAGCAGCAACTGGACATACAGTTTCACAAGGAGCATGATTACAATGTTGACACATTACTGGTTGAAATGCTACTTGAGGGTTTTCAGATGGATCTTCCATCGCACCTAAAGTACTTATTGAATTCATTAATCCAGAAGTTTTTTCTTTCAACTCAACATCTCCATTAAATGTATCTTGAGAAGAATAATATCTATCGATACGCAACCAGTGCATATCTCTACTTCTTCTTACTTCAGATTTACCTACTACAGGAACGTTATTTTCAGCATGACAAGCTATAACACAAGCTCCACACCCTGTACAAGCATTCAAGTCAATCGATAAATTGAAATGATGACCTGTGCTTCTATCAAAAGAAGTCCATAAATCAACCTCTGTTGCAGGAGTTGCCTTATGATCTAAAGATACCATTGGAATTGGGTTCCATTCTTTAGCATCTTTCGTATTAAATATTTCAAGAGTCGTTTCTTTAATAATATCTCCACGACCCATTAATGTTTTTTGTAATTGAACACAAGCAAACTCATGTTCTCCATCTGTTTTAGTAATTGTTACTGATTGATTAGCATTTAAGTTACTATATAATGTATAAGCATTAACACCAACTTGCATTTCTTGCTTCATTCCTTCAGTTTTACCATAACCAAAAGCTAAACCAATTGTTCCAACTGCTTGACCTGGTTGAATTATTACTGGAACTTTATCTAGTGTTGCACTACCAACTTTTAACGTAGCATAACTTCCGTTTAAACCTCCATTGGCAACATTCCAATTTTCTAATCCTAATTTTTCAGCATCTTTTTTAGAAACCGTTACATAATTATCCCAAGACACTCTAGTAATAGGATCTGGGAATTCTTGTAACCAAGGATTATTTGCTTGTTGTCCATCTCCCAATCCTGTTTTAGTATATAAAACTAAATCGAATCCAGAAGATTTTGTTTGTCCTAATTTAGCCGCAGCAGCAGAAACATCAATTATATTTGCTGTTAAAGCATACGTTTCTGTAATTGCAAAACCATCATGAACAACTTGATTCCAAGATTTTCCAACAATTTGATTTGCAGCAAAACCTTTTAAATAATCATAATACGTTGCACTATTTTCAGTCCAAGTCAACAATACTTCTTGAAATTGTTTTGTATCAAACAAAGGACGAATAGTTGGTTGCATGATACTATAATGACCTCTTGCAATTGTTACATCTGACCATGATTCTAAATAATGAGGTGCAGCCGCAGCAATCGTAGCTAATTTAGCCGTTTCATCTTCTTTCATAGAAAGAGCAACAGATAGCTTAACTTTCTTAAGTGCTTCAGAAAAATCCTTAGAATTCGGCAATGTGTAAACAGGGTTTATTCCACTCATAATAAGTGTATGAACACTTCCTGCTTTCATATCTGCTACTAATTGAGTTACTTCTTTTGCATTACCGTTACGTGTTAACTTTGCAGCATTTGGATTAAATGCTTCAGACATTAATTTATTGTTTATTGCTAAAACAACTAATTGCGCGTCTAAATCATCTAAACCTGTTACAACAACACCTTTTTCAGCAGCAGAAATCAACTGCTTAGCCACTTTTGCAATTTCTGCATTTTTAGGCGTAGCACCGTTTACTACAGCACTATACAAATCAGCAAGAGCATTCTTTTGTTGTGCAATTGTCAATGGAATTCTCTTATCTGCATTAGCACCAGCCAAAGACATATTTGCTTCAATTTGAATATGCTTAGACATTTTTCCATTTTTAGGAATACGTCCCTGAGCATAACCTGCATCGTATCCTCCACCTTGCCAATCTCCTAATATATCAGCTCCAACAGAAACAATTACATCTGCTTTAGAAAAATCATAATTTGCTAAAGCTCTAACTCCATATACTGCTTCAAAAGCATCTAATGCATTAGATTCAGAAATCGCATCGTAAGTTATATGCTTTACTGTTGGATATTTTATTTTCAAATCTGCTATTAAAGCATCCGTTGAAGGACTTGCTAATGTATTTGTTAACAAAACAACAGAAGCATTTTTTGCTTTAGCATCTTCTAAACTTGCTTTCACTTTAGCATTTACTTCTCCCCAAGATGCAGGTTTACCTTCAATCTTAGGTTGCTTTAAACGTAAACTATCGTATAAAGAAAGAACAGAAGCATGAACTCTTGCATTTGCGCCTGTATTAGACCCTTCTAAATTATTGTTTTCAACTTTAATTGGACGACCTTCACGAGTTTTGATGAGAATATTAGCAAAATCAAATCCATCAGCTATAGTCGTAGCATAAAAATCTGCTACACCAGGAATAATTTCTTCTGGTTGAACTACGTAAGGAATAGATTTCACAACAGGACCTTCACAAGCAGCTAACGAAGCAGCCGCAGTGCTAAATCCTACATATTTTAAAAAGTCACGACGAGAAGTTGAAGTATTTGATAAATTTTCTTTGTCTCCTAAAAACTCATCTACAGGAATCTGCTCAACAAACTCATTGTTTCTTAGCGTCTCAACAATAGAGCTATTTTCGTTTAGCTCTTCAACACTTTTCCAGTATTTTTTGTTTGATGCCATATTGTATATTGATATTAGCTTCTTAATTTTTATTTATTAGTAGTGACATTTACCACATTCCAAACCACCCATTTGAGCTGCTGTTAATTGCTTAACACCGTACTTTTTAGAAAGTTCTTCATGTATTTTTGTGTAATACTCATTATCTTCCACTTTCACATTTGTTTCTCTATGGCAATTAACACACCAACCCATCGTTAAAGAAGAGTGTTGTCTCATAATTTCCATTTCTTCGACAGGACCATGACATGTTTGACATTCAACTCCTGCAACAGAAACGTGCTGTGAGTGATTAAAGTACACAAAATCAGGCAAGTTATGAATTCTAACCCATTTCACTGGAGTTGTCTTCCCTGTATATTTTTGAGTTGACTTATCCCAACCAACCGCATCATACAGTTTTTGGATTTCATCATTATAATTTACACCAAATTCATTTCCTTCTGCTAAAGTTTCTGGAGCAACTTCACTAATGTTTTTATGACAATTCATACAAACATTTAATGAAGGTATATTAGAGTGCTTACCAACTCTTGCAGCAGAGTGACAATACTTACAATCGATAGCATTATCTCCAGCATGAATTCTATGAGAATAATGAATTGGCTGAATTGGCTCATATCCCTGATCTACACCCACTTGCATTAGATATCCATAAGCAAAATAAGCCGCAAACAATAAGAATAATATTGCAGATACCACTAAAAGGAACTGGTTTTTCACAAACGCTTTCCAAATAGGAAGTGATTTTTCACTTACTGGAACTTGAATCCCATTTGCCTTAGCTATTTTAGTTAGCACATTGTTCACCAAGAACAACATTACAATTAACATTAATAAAACTAAAGACAAAGCTCCTAAAATGACATTGTTTGAAATTCCTGAACCTCCAGAAGACTCAACCGTACCTTCCTCTTTTACAGGCGGTTCCACAACCACTTTCTCTTGAGAAGTATACGCTAAAATAGCATCAATATCTCCATCAGATAATTGTGGAAAAATAGTCATTGGTTTTTGACCATTATCATTGAAAATTTTTAATGCTGTTGCATCACCTGCTTTAATAAGCTCTGTATTATTTCTAATCCACTTGTGAAGAAATTCCTTATCATACTTATCCGCAACATGTCTTAATGCTGGTCCAGTCATTTCTTTATCCAAAGCATGACAAGCTGCACAATTTGTATTAAACAACTCTTTACCTTTTACAGGATCAGCACCTGTTGGAGCTGGCGCTTCAGCAGCAGCATCCTGAGAAAACACAGATAAAGAAAAAGACAGCGTTAAAGCTAAGCTGAAGAAAATCCTTGAAAACGATTTATGGTTACCCACCTTTTTCATATTTAATTAATGATTATCTAGTAAATTTGGTACGATTTTAGATATAAATTATTACAACTATATCGCACTTTATTTTAAACTCCGACAAAAATACGATATTAGAACTATTCTGAAAACCTTAACTTTACCTTAAAATGTAATTTATATTTATTCTAAATAATTCAAGTTGTTCCGTTTCACTTAATAAATTGTATTTTTGCTTTAAATTTTATTCATAATGAGAAAATTAGCTTTTAAAAACATTTTTTGCCTGACTATATTTAGTCTTTTTTTTATTACAAATTCTTTTTCACAAGAATCGAAAACCACAGTAGAACAAGACTCTAGATTTGAAAAATTACTCAAAGAGAAGCAACAAATCAATAGCGACATTAGTATTGATGGTAATTATAAAATACAGATTTTCTATGGGGAGAAAGAAAACGCGAAGAGAAGTTTAATGACTTTTAAAAGAAATTTTAAAGACACCGAAGCTACTATTCAATACACGAACCCCACATATAAGGTATGGGTTGGAAACTACAAACTAAGAATCCATGCAGAAAAAGCATTAATTGACATTAAAAGTAAGTACCCAACAGCTCTTTTAATTAGATCTACTAAAGAGTAGCCATATTTTTCAGAAAAGCAATATTATATTTCTTTTCAGAATTAATTTAATCCTTGATAATTCCGAAAGCATACTTTCGGAATTATTATTAATTAGGCAACGCTTTATAATTGAAAAAAAAGACGCTACAATTCAATTAAAATTTCTTTAAATACTGTATTAATTTGATTACTAATAAAATTAAACAAAAGAAATCAGCAAATTAAAACAGAATTTTGATTTAACATTAGACACTACTACACAACAAGAAAATATAGTAACCCTAATAAAGAAGAAAAAACTTTTCCTTTTTCAAGAAACAAAAGATTTTTCAATAATTAAGACTACTTATTAAACCACTTATTATTTAATACATTTTAAGATGTTTATCTTTTCATAACAATTCTGTTATGAATACTTTTGTATTATTAAAAAACACCCAAATGAAAAAAATAATAATTTTAGTTTTCACCTTACATTGTCTTTTTGGCTTTTCACAAACCGAAAAAGATTCAATTAAAACAACCAGTTTGGAAGAGGTAATTGTAACTTCAAATAAAATACCAAAAAACAAAAAGATTTTACCTAATCAAATTGAATCTATAAATCTTAAACAAATTGAATTCCAAAATTACCAATCAACAGCCGAAATGCTTTCTAATTCTGGATCCTTATTTGTTCAAAAATCACAACAAGGAGGAGGAAGTCCTGCAATTAGAGGATTTGAAGCCAGCAGAGTTCTACTACTTGTTGATGGTTTTAGAATGAATAATTTAATTTTCAGAGCTGGTCATTTACAAAATGTAATAACTGTTGATGAAAACATGCTTGAAAATGTTGATATATTTTATGGTCCTACTTCAACAATCTTTGGTAGTGATGCGCTGGGAGGAACTGTTAGTATGACAACAAAAAGCCCTAAATTCTTATCTGAAACAAAGAATGCCTTATCAGGCGGAGTAAATACTCGATATGGCTCTGTAAATAATGAAAAATCCATTTCGTTTGATCTTAATTATGCTACTGATAATTTTGCTGCATTAACAATATTATCCTATAATGATTTCGATGATTTAAGAATGGGAAAAAAGAAAAATCATCATGCAGATTATTTTGGCGAAAGACCATTTTATACCGCAACAATAAATGGAATCGATCAATTAGTTGAAAACAGCAATAAGTACATTCAAAAAAACTCTGGCTACACACAATATAATGCATTACAAAAATTCACTTATAAAAGTGCTTCTGGTTTTAAACATAGCGTAAACTTTCAATTTTCTACAACTTCAGACATTCCTAGGTATGACAGATTAACCGATGTCTCATCATCAACTGGACTAAAAAATTCAGAATGGTATTACGGCCCGCAACAGAGAATCCTTGCAGCTTATACTTTAGACAAAGAGAATGCTTTTTTAAAAAGTGATTTGCAATTAAATTTTGGCTATCAAAATGCGAAAGAAAGTAGACATAATAGACGTTTCGGAAATCCTAATTTACAGCATCGAAAAGAAAATGTAAACATGTATTCTGTGAGTACCGATTTACATAAAAAATTCAACAAAGGAGAACTTTTCTATGGTATCGAATCTTATTTTGAAACATTAAGTTCTTCTGCTTATAAAGAAGATATTAATACTGGAGAAAGAGGCGGAATTGATAGTCGTTATCCTAATGGAGACAATTCAATGTTTAGAAATGATTTATACTTTTCTTATAATGAAAAGTCTACAGAAAAGACAGCTTGGAGCACAGGTTTTAGAATCGGGTACACAACACTAAAAAGTACAATTGCGGATGATACATATTTTCCTTTACCTTTTTCAACTATTTCTCAAGGGAATTTTACATATAGTGGAACACTCGGAATTACACATAATACTTCTAATAATGTAACATTAAAAGCAAATATTTCTTCAGGATTTAGAGTTCCAAACATAGATGATTTTGCAAAAGTATTTGAATCAGGTGATGGTTTTTTAATTGTTCCAAATGAAAATCTTCATCCAGAAAAAACAGTTACGGGTGATGCTGGTTTTGTAATTCAATCAAATTCCAAACGTTTTAAATTAGAACACACTTTTTTCTACACCCGTTTATATGATGCTATTATTACTGATGATTTTGAATATGAAGGACAAAGTACTATTGATTATAATGGATCAATTAGTCAAATTGTAGCAAATCAAAATAAAGGAAAAGCATTTATAACTGGAATCTCTACAAATGTAAGAGGCTATATTTTCGATCAACTTCAATTTAATGCCAGTTTTAATTATACTTATGGTAGAATTATTGAAAAAGATGGAGAGCAACCATTAGATCACATTTCTCCTTATTATGGAAAAATTGGATTTAGTTATTCAAAAAACAAAATGGCATTTGATGTTTACATGTTATATAACGGAAAAAAACACAGTAAAGATTACTTTTTTAATGGAGAAGATAATGCACAATATGCTCCTGAAGGAGGAATGCCAGCATGGGAAACTTACAACATAAAAGGAAGTTATAAAATATTTAAAAACACTCGCCTTTTTGCTGGTGTTGAGAATATTTTAGATACTCAATACAGAGCTTTTGCTTCTGGAATAAATGCTCCTGGAAGAAACTTTTATGGAGGATTAAAATATACTTTTTAATTTCCTTCATTATATATGAGTTATCCTAAAATAGATTGACATTTTTTACGATAAATTAGTTAAAACCAGTGGATAACATTTCACTGGTTTTTCATATACAAAATTATTTTTTTAGTTCTAATTTATTTTGTTACAAACATGTTTAGAAATATTTCTAAACAAAAAATCCCAAGTTTTCACTTGGGATTTTTCATATATAAAATTAAATTTTATTTTAATTTTTTCTTCACTTCAACTTCGTGGAAACATTCAATTACGTCATACTCTTTCAAGTCATTGTAACCTTTAATTTGCATACCACAATCGTATCCTTTAGAAACTTCTTTCACATCGTCTTTGAAACGTTTTAACGCCACTAATTCTCCTGTATAGATAACAACCCCTTCTCTAATTAAACGAATTTGTCCATTTCTTAAGATTTTACCGTCTGTAACCATACATCCTGCAATAGTACCCACTTTAGAAATTTTGAATAATTCTCTAACTTCCGCAGTTCCTGTAATCTCTTCTTTTAATTCTGGAGACAACATTCCTTCCATTGCATCTTTCAAATCATCAATAGCTGCATAAATAATTGAATAGTTACGGATATCGATTTCTTCTTTTTCTGCTAATTGTTTTGCGTTTCCTTGTGGACGAACATTAAATCCAATAATAATTGCATCCGAAGCTGAAGCTAACAATACATCTGATTCCGTAATTGCACCAACTCCTTTATGAATAATATTAATTTGAATTTCTTCTGTTGACAATTTAGAGAATGAATCTGATAATGCTTCTACAGAACCATCAACATCTCCTTTAAGAATAATATTCAATTCTTTAAACTGACCTAATGCAATACGACGACCAATTTCTGCAAGTGTAATATGTTTTTGAGTACGAACAGATTGTTCACGTTGTAATTGTGTACGTTTTGCTGCAATTTGTTTTGCTTCCCTCTCATCATCATATACATTAAACTTATCACCCGCAGTAGGAGCACCGTCTAAACCTAATATAGATACTGGTGTTGATGGTCCTGCTTCTGTAACATTATGCCCTCTTTCGTCAAACATGGCTTTAATTTTTCCATGATTTTTTCCAGCTAACATATAATCTCCAATTCTTAAAGTACCCGCTTGAACTAAAATTGTAGTTACATATCCACGTCCTTTATCTAATTGAGCTTCTACAACCGTACCAATTGCATTTCTATCTGGGTTTGCAGTAAGCTCTAACACTTCTGCTTCTAATAATACTTTTTCTAATAAGTCTTTAACTCCTAAACCTGTTTTAGCTGAGATATCATGAGATTGATATTTTCCTCCCCAATCTTCAACTAATAAATTCATTGCAGCTAACTTCTCTTTTATCTTTTCAGGATTAGCTGTTTGCTTATCTACTTTATTAATTGCAAAAATCATTGGAACACCTGCTGCTTGCGCATGACTAATTGCTTCTTTTGTTTGAGGCATTATATCATCATCAGCCGCAATTACAATAATTGCAATATCTGTAACCTGAGCTCCACGAGCACGCATTGCGGTAAAAGCTTCGTGACCTGGTGTATCTAAGAAAGCGATTTTTTGACCATTTTCTAACTGAACCCCATACGCTCCAATATGTTGCGTAATTCCTCCTGATTCACCAGCAATTACATTCTCTTCACGAATATAATCAAGTAGCGATGTTTTACCATGATCAACATGTCCCATAACCGTAACGATTGGTGCTCTATGTTTTAAATCTTCTGGTTTATCTAAAACTACTTCCGCAGCTTCTTCAATATCAGTAGTAATGAATTCTACTTCATATCCAAACTCGTCTGCTACAATTGATAGTGTCTCCGCATCTAAACGCTGATTCATGGTAACCATGATACCTAACGACATACACGTTCCAATTACTTTTGTAATAGGCACATCCATTAAAGAAGCGATTTCACCAACTGTTACAAACTCAGTAACTTTTAAAATTTTATTTTCAAGTTCTGCTTGTTGTAATTCATCATCAACACGTTGACGGTGTGAATCCCTTTTATCTTTTCTATATTTAGCTGCTTTAGATCCTTTTTTACCTTTACCTTGAAGTCTCTCAAGAGTCTCCTTAATTTGGTTTTTAACTTCTTCTTCTGTAGGTTCTGTTTTTTGAACTACAACTTTTTTACCTTTATTAAAACGGTCTTTAGAAAAAACTTTTTTAGGTCCTCCCGCAGCATTACCTGCATTATTCCCAGCATTACCAGGAACAGGTTTTGTGATTCTTTTACGTTTATTTTTATTTGGATCATTTCCTCCACCATCTTTCTTATTCTGATTTCCTTGGTGGTTTCCTCCAGCTTTTTTAAACTCTTTTTTATTATCTTCAGGTTTCTTTTTTACTTTTTCAAATTGAGACAAATCAATTTTTTGACCTGTAAAAGTTGTACCTGATAACTTTTGATAATTCGTTTTAATCTTATCTTCTTCTGCTTGTTCTTCGGCAGTTTTAACTTCTTCTTTTTTAGCTTCAGTTTTTTCTACTGGCTTTTGCTCAACTACTTTCTTTTGAATTTCAACTTTTGGCTGAACTTTAACCACTTCAACCTTTGGAGTTTCAACTTTTGGAGTTTCTTCCTTTACCTGATTTTCATTAGAAACAGCATTTGTTTTTTCCTCTTTAACTTCAGCAACAACTTTGATTTTCTCTTCAACAATAGGAGTTTCTTGTTGTTTTTGTTCTTGCTTTTTTGGATTCAAATCAATCTTCCCGACTGCTTTTGGACCAGCTAAAGAAGCCTTTGCTTTGATTACTTCTTGTTTCTGAATTTCTTCCTGCTGACGTTTTAATTCAACCTCTTTTTCTAGCTCTCTCTTAAGTGCTTCTTTCTCCTTTTTCTTTTCTTCACTAACTTCAAGCGAGGCTACTTTCTTTCCTTTATCAGCAGAAAATTGATTGCATAAGACATCATACTCTTCTTGAGATATTTTAGCATTTGGACTAGGTTCAATTTCATGATCCTTTTCTTTTAAAAAGTCCACCGCTCTATCTAGAGAAATGTTTAACTCCCTTAAAACTTTGTTGATTCTTATAACTCTTTTATCAGACATATAATCTTTTTTCTAATTCTTTTTATTTTGCGTGTTGTTTATCTTATAAAAGTTAGTCTTCCAATTCTTCTTTTAAAATACGAACAACGTCTAATATTGTTTCTTCTTCTAAATCAGTCCTTCTCACCAAATCTTCAACATCCTGACCTAGTACACTTCTTGCTGTATCTAAACCAATTTTTTCAAATTCTTCAATAATCCATCCTTCGATTTCATCTGAGAATTCTCTTAATTCAACATCATCTACTTCTACCACTCCTTCTCTTATAACATCTAATTCATAGCCCGTTAACAAACTAGCTAATTTAATGTTATATCCACCTCTACCGATAGCTTTTGATACTTCTTCTACTTTTAAAAACACTTCTGCTTTTTTAGTCTCTTCATCAATTTTAACAGATGATACTTTTGCTGGACTTAAAGCTCTTGTAATATATAATTGAATATTATTCGTATAATTAATAACATCAATATTTTCATTTCCTAATTCGCGAACAATTCCATGAATTCTAGATCCTTTCATTCCGACACATGCTCCAACTGGATCAATTCTATCATCATAAGAATCAACAGCAACTTTTGCCTTTTCTCCTGGGATTCTTACTACTTTTTTAACATTGATTAAACCATCAAAAACCTCTGGTATTTCTTGCTCAAATAACTTCTCCAAAAATTCAGGAGCTGTTCTTGACATTATAATTTGTGGTTTATTTCCTTTTAATTCAACATTTTCAATAATTCCTCTAACATTATCTCCTTTTTTGAAATAATCACTTGGAATTTGTTTTTCTTTTGGCAATACTATCTCATTTCCATCATCATCCATCAAAACTACTAATTTTGGTCTAACATGATGCACTTCTGCTGTGTATATATCTCCAATTAAGTCTTTAAATTGTTTATATAAATTAGTATTATCGTGTTCATGAATTTTCGAAATCAAATTTTGACGTAAAGCTAAAATTGCTCTTCTACCTAATTGAAATAATTTCACTTCTTCAGAAACTTCTTCTCCAACTTCAAAATCTGGCTCAATTTTTCTTGCTTCTGACAATGAAATTTCAGAATTTTCGTCTTCTACTTCTCCATTTTCAACTACCGTTCTATTTCTCCAAATTTCCATATCTCCTTTATCAGGATTTATAATGATATCAAAATTATCGTCTGAACCATATTTTTTCTTCAATGCATTTCTAAACACATCCTCTAAAATTGCCATTAAGGTAACTCTATCAATGAGTTTATCGTCTTTAAATTCCGAAAACGATTCAATTAACGCAATATTCTCCATGTCAACTCTTTATTTAAAATGATACTACTACTATCGCTTCTTTTATTTCCGAATAAGGCAAATTTACAGATTTTTCAACTGTTTCTTTTCCTTTTCCTATTTTTTTTGGTTCTCTAGCTTTCCATTGCAATGTTATTCCTAAATCATCTGCATTAACAAGCTCTGCTTCAATCTCTTCTAATGTTGTCGTTTTAACTTTCAGTTTCCTTCCAATATTTTTTACATATTGACGAACTAGCTTCAAAGGGGATGACAAACCTGATGAGGCAACCTCTAATCCAAAATCACATTCTTCTCTGTCGAGATTTTGCTCTATCAACCTACTAACATCTATACAATCTTGTAGATTAACTCCATTATCTCCATCTAAAACAATATTAATTTTATTTGCATCATCTATTTTTAAATCTATTAAAAATAAGTGAGGTCTTTCAATCAATACGTCTTCTAATGCTTTTTCTACTTTACTTCTAAATGTCATATTTTTATAAAAAGAGGCACGCATTGCGTGCCTCATTATTTAAATCCGTGCTAAATAATCGAGGCAAATATACATAATATTTTTTAATTAAAAAAAATGTATTTTTCTTAATATAATTTAGTAAATTTATAAAACAAAATTTTACTCTCAAAACTTTAAATTAATTATGAAAAAAATTCTAGTACCAACAGATTTTTCAAAACATTCAGAATACGCATTAAAAGTTGCTGCACAAATTGCCAAAAAAGACAACAGTGAAATTGTCATAATTCATATGCTCGAATTACCTACAACTGGGAGCGATGCTATTTCATCTTCACATGAAATTCCTGAATTAATGCTTTTTAAAAATGTTGCAATTGCCAAATTAGATAATCTTATGAATGCACCATACCTTGATGGTATTACCGTTTCAAAAGTTATCCAATTCGAATTAGCTTTTGACGGTATTATGAACAATGGAAAAAGCCATAATGCTGATTTAATTGTAATGGGCTCACATGGCGCAAGCGGATTTCAAGAAATGTTTATTGGATCTAATACAGAAAAAGTAGTTCGAAACTCAGAAGTTCCTGTTTTAGTAATCAAAAGAGAAGAAAACGATTTCAATGCTAAAGACTTTGTTTTCGCATCTGATTTTTCTGATGAAATCAAAAAACCATTCAAAAAAGTAGTTGATTTCGCAAATAAATTCAATTCACACATTCATTTAGTAAATATAAACACTCCTAATAATTTCAAATCTACCAGTGTAGCTCAAAAAATTATGGACAAATTTACTTCTGAATTTGAAATAAACAACTACTCTACTCACATATACAACGACATAAACGTTGAAAAAGGTATTTTACATTTTGCAAAAAGCATTAATGCTGATTTAATAGGAATGAGTACACATGGAAGAAAAGGACTTTCACATTTCTTTAATGGCAGCATTAGCGAAGACCTTGTTAATCACGCAAAAAGACCTGTTATAACCTTTAAAATATAACTACAAAGAAATAAAATAAAAAAAGCCTCTCGTACGAGAGGCTTTTTTGTTGTCCCACAAGGACTCGAACCTTGAATGACGGTACCAAAAACCGGAGTGTTACCATTACACCATGGGACATATTTCCTGAATGCGAGTGCAAATTTAGAACATATTTTCTAATGTGCAAATTTTTCTAAAAAAAATATTAAAAAAAATTTTTCTCTGCTACTAATTCCAAAAAAGTACTTTCTTTGTAAAACATATTAAAAAAGACAAACTAATTAAATATGAAGGCATTTAATTTTAACAAATGGAATACCCTAATAGGCTGGATTACTTTCACAATCGCACTATTAACTTATTCATTAACAGTAGAACCCACAATGAGTTTTTGGGATTGTGGAGAATATATTGCTACCTCAGCTAACCTTGAAATTGGGCATCCACCTGGAGCTCCACTATTTCAAATGCTTGGTGCTTTCTTCGCTATGTTTGCGACCAGTACATCAAAAATTGCATTAATGGTTAACATGATGTCTGTTTTTTCTAGTGCTTTCACCATACTTTTTATGTTTTGGTCTTTAACTCTTCTAATGAAAAGAGTCTTTATTACTGGAGAAGAAAACACAAACAACAACTACATAATGATTTTAGGAAGTTCAGCTATTGCTTCATTAGCTTTTACTTTTTCAGATAGTTTTTGGTTTAATGCCGTTGAAGCAGAAGTTTATGCAATGGCTTCTTTTTTAATAGCATTATTATTTTGGTTAGGTCTTCGTTGGGAACAAGACATGGATAATCCAAAAGGAAACAAATGGTTATTAATTATTTCACTAGTAATTGGACTATCGTTTGGAGTTCATTTCATGGCATTATTAACATTTCCAGCAATAGGTCTTTTATATTTCTTTAAAAAATATAAAAACATAACTATAAAATCATTCTTAATAGCAAATGTTATAATAATAGCTATATTACTGTTTATTTTTAAACTTCTTTTGCCATACACTTTAGCCTTCTTTGGTAAAACAGAAATTTTCACAGTTAACACACTTGGATTACCATTTAATTCTGGAACAATTTTAGCATTTTTAATTTTAATCGCATTATTTTATTTTGGATTAAAATACACAAAAGAAAAAGGACATGTTTTTTACAATACTATTATACTTTCTATTCTTTTTATCTTGATTGGATTTTCATCTTGGTTAATGCTTCCTATTCGAGCAAATGCTAATCCTCCTATCAACGAAAACAAACCTTCTGATGCAGCCGAAGTTTTAGCTTATTATAACAGAGAACAATATGGTGAACAACATTTGTTTTTTGGTCCTCAATTTTCTGAAGCATACGCAGGATTAGATGAAGAAAACCCGTACACTGATGGAAAACCAAATTATGAGCGTGATTATAAAACTGGAAAATATGTCATTATTAACAATTATGTAAATGCAAATCAAAATTCTGATGATAACCACAAAGCTTTTTTACCAAGAATGTGGAGCAATGATCATAATGAAAACTACATGCGTTTTACCGAACCTTTAGATTTTAGAATTAAACCTGAATATGCAAGTGAGCAAGAATTAATAGAGATTGTTTCTCAATTTAGAACCGCTTTCAACAGTGGTCGATTAGACTTAGAAGATTATGACAAGTTTTTAAAAGGATATAGAGAATATTTAATTGTTGAAAAACCTAGTTTTATTAACAATGTTAAATTCATGTTTGAATATCAGTTTGGATATATGTATTGGCGTTATTTAATGTGGAACTTTACTGGTCGTCAAAATGACAATCAAGGGAAATACGATAATACTAATGGTAATTGGATAAGCGGTATTAATTTTATTGACGCTATAAGATTAGGCAATCAAGATAATCTTTCATCTGATATGCTCAATAACAAAGGGAGAAATACTTATTTCTTTTTACCCTTTATACTAGCTGTTATTGGAATGATTTTTCATGCTAAAAAAGACATAAAAAGCTTTTATGTATTACTTGTTTTATTCTTGTTTACTGGCTTAGCATTAAAAATATACTTAAACGAAAGGCCTTTTGAACCAAGAGAAAGAGACTATGCTTTAGTTGGATCTTTTTATGTTTTCGCAATGTGGATTGCTTTTGGAGTATATTCAATATACGATGGTCTCAAAAAGTTTTTACAGCCAAAAATAACAATTCCAGTTGTACTAACATTAACCTTGTTAGCCGCTCCAGTATTAATGGCTAATCAAAACTGGGATGACCATAGTCGTGCTAATAAATACACTGCTTTGGCAAACGCAAAAGCGTATTTAGATTCTTGTGAAAAAAATGCGATCTTATTTACTATTGGAGATAATGATACTTTCCCTTTATGGTATGCACAAGAAATTGAAGGTTACAGAACCGACATAAGAATAGTAAACACTAGTTTATTTATGACTGATTGGTATATAGATCAAATGAGACGTAAAGCTTATGATTCTGAACCAATTCCATTATCAATGCCAAGAGATTTATACAAAGGAAGCAATAGAGATTATAGTTTTTATATTGAAAAAACAAAAGATTCTATAACACTTCAAGATTTAATCCAGTTTATTTCTTTAGAAGATGAGAGAGCTAAAATTGATTTAAGAAGCGGTCAAAAAGTAAACTATTATCCGTCAAATAAAATCATTATTCCTATTGACAAAGAGAACATTATTAAAAACAACGTTGTTTCTCCAAAATATCATGATTCCATTGTTCCTTATATCGAATTTACCATAAAAGGAGATGCAATCTATAAAAACAGATTAATGATGCTAGACATTATTAATGAAAACAATTGGGAAAGACCTATTTATTTTACAGGTGGTAGTTTTGGCGATGACGATTATTTATGGATGAAAGATTATCTGGAATTAGATGGTATGTGTTTTAAATTAGTTCCTGTTAAAACTAAAAACAGTAAGAATGGACCAAGTCCACTTAACATGGGACTTATTGATGCCGATAAAATGTATGATATTGTTACAAAATGGGATTGGGGAAATAGTGGTAACCAAGACATCTATCATGATCCTGAAACTCGTAAAAATGGAATTACTTACAGAACCAATCTTGCTCGATTAATGGAAGCTTTAATCAATGAAAATAAAAATGATAAAGCAGAAAAAATAATTGAATTGGCAATGGAAAAAATGCCAATTGATCAATTTGAATACTACACTTTAGTTGAACCATTTGCTGAAGGATATTATGAAATTGGGAAAAAAGAAAAAGCTAGAGAAATTCTTAAAAAATTGATTACAAAATACCATGAAGAACTAACTTATTTTAAAAGCTTAAGTTTTGATGAGCAAAATGATATCTACATAGAAATTATTTCTTCTATTGAACGATATCGTAGTTTATTAGAAATAATGAAACGAGCGAAAGACACTGACCTTTACAATAAAGAAAAGGACAAATTCAACAACTATAATAAAATGTTCCCTCAATTTGATAGAGATATGGAATAATTTATAATCTAAATAACTAAAAATGTGATGCTCTAGAGTGTCACATTTTTTATTTATTTACCTTTACAGCATGAAATTATTTTGGGTAAAAACACCATCATTCATTAGAAAATTATTTCCGAATTATATTTGGAAAATTCCTAATTCAAACAATGAGATTTTCTTAACATTTGATGATGGACCTATTCCAAATGTAACTGAATGGGTTTTAACCATTTTAAAAGAAGAAAACATAAAAGCTACTTTTTTTTGTATTGGTGACAATATTAAGAAACATCCTGAAATATTTCAAAGAATAATCTCAGAAGGACACTCTGTCGGCAATCACACTTTTAATCACTTAAATGGTTGGAAAACAAAAAATGAAAAATACCTCAACAACATTAATCTTTATGAAATTGAGCATCAAAAAAACACTTTAAAAAACAATAAACTATTTCGTCCTCCTTATGGAAAAATAAAACCAAGTCAAGCTATTTTTCTTAGAAAAAAAGGATATAAAATAATAATGTGGGATATACTAAGTTATGATTTTGACAAAAACACAAGTCATGAAAAATGTTTAAAAAATGTAATAAACAACATCTCTTGTGGAAGTATTATTGTATTTCACGATAGCTTAAAAGCAGAACAAAATATCAAATTTGCACTGCCGAAAGCAATACAAATATTAAAAGAAAAAGGATTTAATTTTAGTACAATATGAACTAAGCATATTCAGTAACTAAAGAAATTAATGTATTCGCATCCATCTCTCCACTTTGCCTCCAAATCATTTGTCCTTCTTTATAAATCATCAAAGTAGGTAATCCTTTAACTCTAAGAGCTTCTGCTAACTCACGGTTTTTATCAACATCAATTTTAATAACTCTAGCTTTATCTCCAAGTGCAGCAGCTACATCACGAATAACTTCGTTCATAGCTACTGAAGATTCATTCCACTCTGTGAAAAAATCTATCAGCACTGGTACTTGTGCATCTATAAGCTCTCCAAATTTTGACATATAATCGAAATTTTTAATAAAAAAGTAATTTCTAATCGAAAACTATATACAAATGTAGCATTTTTACTGAATTATGCTACATTTTCATCAGAATATATTAGACATCCTACATCAAGTAAGCAAAATCAATACAAATACAAAGAATACATTTTATTTCTTTTCTCCTTTTTTTAACTCTATAACCGTTATTTCTGGCATAATTCCAACTCGTCCTGGATAAGCATGAAATCCAAAACCACGATTTACATATACATATCTACCAAGATTTTCATACAAACCTGCCCATTGTTTATACACATACTGAACTGGACTCCATTTTATCCAACCCGGAATTTCAATCCCAAATTGAAAACCGTGCGTATGCCCAGAAAGCGTTAAATGATAATGATTTTCATCATGTTGAACTTCAGCATCCCAATGACTAGGATCATGACTCATTAAAATTTTGAAATCATTTTTATGAACCCCTTCAGATGCTATTTTTAAATCTCCAGCTTTTTTAAAATGTTTACCCCAATTTTCAACCCCTATAAGAGTTAACTCACTTTCTCCTTTTTTAAATCTCACATTTTCATTTAAAAGGAGTTTAAATCCAATTTTTTCATGCAAATCTTTTATTGCCTGAAAATTAGCCTCTTTTTCTTCCTTAGAATCCCATTCAAAATATTCTCCATAATCATGATTACCTAAAATAGAGAATTTACCCAAACTCGAATTTTCTATTTTTTTAAACGTATCAATCCAAGGATCCATCTCTTTAGCATGCGTATTTACAATATCTCCTGTAAACAATACTAAATCTGAGTTTTGTTCATTAATTAAATCAATTGCGTATTGTATTTTTTCTGGATTATCGAAACTTCCACTATGAATATCTGAAATATGTGTAATTGTAGTTCCTTCAAAATCTTCTGGCAAATCTGGGTAAAAAATAGTCTGTTTTATAACTTTAAAATTATATTTCCCTATAGTCATTCCGTACAGCAAAGAAGTAAATGGTATTGCCGCTAATCCGAATGCTATTTGACTTACAAATGTTCGTCTTTCAGGTAAAAATTTTCCTCCATTATTATCACCCATAAAATAAATAATAATTGCTTCAAAAAAACGAAAAACATCTTCTCCAAAAAGAATTAAAGTCATTACTATTTTAGGCAAGACTGTTATTAACAACAGCCCTATTGTAAAAAGAGATTGCCTATTTTGACCTTCACCTCTATTATGAGTGAATATAAAAAAAGATATATATGCAATAACAATTAAAGAGATCAACAAATAAGCTCCTATTATCCATTTTGATTTTATAATTGTCTTTACTGCTTGATAGGAATAAAATTCAATAATTAGAATTATAAGAACTGGCATTAACCAACGTAACATAATATTATTTTTTACAAAATAACAAATATTGAATCAGCTCTAAACATTAATTGTTAAAATTTTAACTCAAATTTCTTTTTTTAATCCGCTATAAGATTTAATGAAACTGTTAGGATATTACCACTCCCACTAAATCTTTGAGCAAAAACTTCAATATAATCATTGGGAGACAATTCTACTATAGTTTGAAGAGGTACAGCTAAAATATCTGTTGTCGAACTTGAATACACATATCCTTTTGATTGATTAAGCACTGCTTTAAATCAATATCATAAACCAACAACCCATTAGCAGGTGATGTAATCACTGACTTTTCAGCAGTTGTTATTCTTGGAACAAGCATTCCTTGTATTGTAGATGACATATCTAATATTGAACTTGCGTAGGGAGAAACAGTATTGATTTCTACTTGAGCATTCCCATCTTAAAATATTATAGGTACAATTCATTTTCATAAGGAAATAATTCATATCCGTTTAATGCAAAAACACACAACAAACAAAACGACATAAACCCTTGTAAAACCAAACCTTAACAACAATTACAGATTTCATATCTCCCTTTTTTATTATTTTTTTTATTAATGAGGAAATTAAATCTTTGAAGAATCGTATTTTTACATTTTAAATCAAAATAACATTTCATGTCACAAAAACGATTATTTCTACTGGACGCTTATGCTTTAATTTTTAGAGGTTATTATGCATTTATAAAAAACCCTAGAATTAACTCTAAAGGAATGGATACATCTGCAATCATGGGTTTCATGAATTCGCTAATGGATGTAATTAAACGTGAAAAACCAGATCATTTAGCAGTTGCATTTGATAAAGGAGGTAGTGATTATAGGCTAGAAATGTTTGAAGAATATAAAGCAAATCGAGATGAAACCCCTGAAGCAATCAAAATAGCTGTTCCATATATCCAAGAATTATTAAAAGCCATGCATATTCCTATCATAGAAAAAGCAGGTTTTGAAGCAGATGATCTAATTGGTACACTTGCTAAACAAGCAGAAAAAGAAGGCTATCAAGTTTTTATGGTTACTCCTGACAAAGATTTTGCTCAATTAGTTTCCGAGAACATATTTATGTATCGTCCTGCTAGAATGGGAAATGGTATCGAAATATGGGGAATTCCTGAAGTACAAGCCAAATTTGAAATTGAAAATCCACTGCAAGTAATTGATTTTCTTGGAATGATGGGTGACGCAATAGACAATATTCCTGGATTACCTGGTGTTGGTGAAAAAACAGCAAAAAAATTCTTAGCTCAATATGGCTCAATGGAAAACCTCTTAGCAAATACTCATGAGCTTAAAGGAAAAATGAAAGAAAATATTGAAGCGAATAAAGAAAAAGGAATTCTTTCTAAAAAATTAGCTACAATTCTATTAGATTGTCCAGTCCAGTTCAACGAGAAAGATTTTGAGCTTTCACAACCAAATGTAGAAAAAACAGATGAGATATTCCAAGAATTAGAATTTCGTCAAATGAAAACTCAATTTGATAAAATTTTTGGAGCCAATGATTCAGAGAGTGGTAACTCAGAAAAACCAATAAAAAAACCATCACCAAAAAACGAAAACCAATTCGATTTATTTGGCTTTTCTGATGAAGATACTACTGAAATTACTCACAATTCCTTCTATGCAACACTAGAAACTACAGAACATTTCTACCAAATTATACAAGGTGATTTAGCTCTCAAATTACTTTTACAAAATTTAGAAAAACAATCATCTGTTTGTTTTGACACAGAAACTACAGGTTTAGATGCGTTAAATGCGGAATTAGTTGGAATTGCTTTTTCATGGGAAAAAGGGAAAGGATTTTATGTCCCATTCCCAGAAAATCAAGATGAAGCCAAAATATTGGCAACTAAATTTATTCCTTTCTTTCAAAACGAAAAAATTGAAAAAATTGGTCAAAATATAAAATATGATTTAAAAATATTAGCAAATTATGAAATTGAAGTAAAAGGACCTTTTTTTGACACCATGATTGCTCATTATTTAATAAATCCTGATATGCGTCATAACATGGATATATTATCAGAAACCTATTTAAAATATAGTCCAAAATCGATTGAAGCATTAATTGGTAAAAAAGGAAAAAATCAAAAATCAATGCGAAACGTTACTTTAGAAGAAGTAAAAGAATATGCTGTTGAAGATGCTGATATAACTTATCAATTAAAAGAACATTTCCAACCTATATTAGAAAAAGTCGGAACGAAAAAATTATTTGACGAAATAGAAATTCCTCTTGTAGAAGTCTTGGCAGCCATGGAAAGTGAAGGAATTAACCTAGATGTTCATTTCCTTAAATCAATGTCTACAGACATGCAAATTGAAATTAATACTTTCGAACAGAAAATATATGAAATAGCAGGCGAAACATTCAATTTAGCTTCTCCAAAACAATTAGGTGATATTTTATTCGACAAACTTAAAATTGGTGGACCAAAGCAAAAGAAAACAAAAACAGGTCAATATGCAACTGGTGAAGAAATTTTAAGTTATTTAGCAAAAGACAACGAAATTGTTCAACACATCTTAGAATGGCGACAACTTGTTAAATTACAGAATACTTATGTTGATGCTTTACCAACTCAAGTTGACATAAAAACAGGTCGAGTTCATACAGATTACATGCAAACTGTTGCCGCAACTGGACGTTTAAGTTCTAACAATCCGAACTTACAAAACATCCCTATTAGAACGGAAAGAGGAAGACAAATTAGAAAAGCCTTTATTGCAAGAGATGACAATCACACCTTATTAGCTGCCGATTATTCTCAAATAGAATTAAGAATAATAGCTGCTTTAAGTGGAGAAACCACAATGATTGAAGCCTTCAAAAATGGAGAAGATATTCACCGTTCTACTGCTTCAAAAGTCTTCAATGTAGCTTTAGAAGATGTTACTAAAGAGCAACGTAGTAATGCTAAAACAGTAAATTTTGGAATTATATATGGTGTTTCTGCATTTGGATTAAGCAATCAAACAGATTTAACAAGAAGTGAAAGTGCAGATCTTATTGATGCTTATTACAAAACTTACCCCAAATTAAAAGCATATATGCAAGAACAAGTTGATTTTGCAAGAAAAAATGGATATGTTCAAACAATTTCAGGAAGAAGACGTTATTTAAAAGACATCAATTCTGCAAATGCAGTTGTTCGTGGTGCAGCAGAAAGAAATGCTGTAAATGCACCTATTCAAGGTAGCGCTGCTGATATTATTAAAATAGCAATGATTAACATTTACAAACGATTAAAAAATGAAAAATGGCTATCAAAAATGCTTTTACAAGTACATGATGAACTTGTCTTTGACGTTCACAACAGCGAATTAGATAAAATCCAATCTATGATTAAAGATGAAATGGAAAGTGCTTTTAAGTTAGAAGTGCCACTTACTGTTGACTTAGGATTAGGAAAAAATTGGCTTGAAGCGCATTAAAAACATATCTTTAAAAAAAACAAGGAATCAAATTTAAAATTTGATTCCTTGTTTTCATATTTTTTTACATAGAAAAAAAACCTAAATAATATTATACATAATATTTAAGTTTTTAATTCTTTAATCTCTGGTTAATACAATAAATTTATCTAAAAGGCTGTTTCTTTTTAATTATCTAAGATTAAATAATACAAACAACAAACATAAATTCTAAATCAATATTCATTATAATTTTCTAAATCAATATTCCGTTTCAAATCACATTATCTCTCAACTAATCAACAACTTATTGATATATTAAAAATTTCAATTATTATACTAAAAAGTATTTAAATTAAAAATTTTATACTTAAATGAACTTTATATAGGCAAATATAATTAACATTTTTTATATATTTAATATGTTAAATGTTAAAATTTTGATTTTTTTAACAACCCTACTAATATCAAAGGATTTGAACTGATCAATCTCAATAATTTTATCATATACATCTAATTATCCAACCTTTATTACAACAAAATCACCAAAATAGCCCATTCATATTTATATAAAAAACATCTTGTAAAATAAAACTATCTATTAAATTTGCAGTAAATAAAAAATTCATTTCACCTAATGGAATCTATTTAAACTATGAAAAAAATTCTTTGCATATTATACTGTTTTATAATATTATCATCATTTGCTCAATCTGAACCAAGATTTCAAAGAATAGATAGTCTACTAACTTATTTAGAGGTCAACAATAAGTTTATGGGTTCATTAGCAATCCAAGAAGGGAATACTATTGTTTTTTCAAAAGCTTACGGCGCTAGTGACATTGAAAATAACACAAAAGCTAATGAAGAAACAAAATACAAAATAGGCTCTATTACAAAAACCTTCACAGCTATTGTAATTATGCAATTAATAGAAGAAAAAAAATTAAAACTAGACACTCAATTATCTGTTTTTTATCCAAAAGTAAATAATGCTGATAAAATAACTATTAACGATTTATTGCATCAAAGAACAGGAATTCCAGACTATATTAATCAAGACTCAATCACAAAGGAAGAACTTAATGCTCCCAATTTAAAAGAAGCTATTTTTAACAAAATCGAAAACTACAACTCCCTTTTTGAACCCAATAGCCAATACGCATATAGTAACTCTAACTATTATCTACTTGGTGGTATTATAGAAAAAATCACAAAAAAATCCTATTCTGAAAATATAGAAAAAAGAATTATTAATAAAATTGGACTAAAAAACACTTTCTATCCAAAAGAAGGTGTTAAAACCATAAATAATGAAAGTTATTCTTATATATACAGCGGATCGTCTTGGGAAAAAATTGACGAATGGAAAAATGATATAGCCTATGCTGCTGGAGCAATTGTCTCAACACCCTCAGATTTAACTAATTTTATGCGTGCTTTATTTCAAGGAAAACTAGTTAAAAAGAATTCTCTTGAAGAAATGAAAACATTAAAAGATAGCTATGGCATGGCTCTAATTCAATTCCCTTTTGGAGAAAGACGTTTCTATGGTCATACTGGAGGAATAGAAAGCTTTCGAGCAGTTGTAGGATATTACACTACAGAAGATCTAGGGATTTCATTAATTGTAAACGGAGACAATTACAATCGTAATGATATTATGATTGGTATTCTAAGTATTTACTACAAGATTCCTTTTCCTTTCCCGAACTTTGAAAAGATAAATACAGAGCTAATTTCAAAATACTCTGGCACTTATTCTTCTAAAGATATTCCGCTGAAAATAAATATCTTTGAAAAAAACGGAGAGCTTCTTGCTCAGGCAACAGGACAAAGTTCGTTTCCGTTAACACTAAAAGATGAAAGAACATTTATTTTTGCACAAGCTGGAATAGAAATTATTTTCGATGAAAATACCTTTATTTTACACCAAGGAGGTGGAAAATTCAATTTTACAAAAGAATAATGATTTTTAAACTAAAAATTTCCAACACACTTACAACACAAATTAAATCAATAACAAATAGTACTTATCTAGACATTATTGGCTTAATCATAGTAATAACAGTTTCTATAATCTTAGGGTATTACAAAACAGTTTATAATTTTTCTTTCAATGGAAAAAATTATATGTTTCTATTAGGTTATGTTTCTATTATTAACACTAGCTTTTCGATGATTGGAAACAGACTCGTAACGAAGAAAAATAATATTGGGAATTTCATAACTACTTGCAATACTTTTTTGAGTGGTTCAATAGATTATTTACTCGGAAATATCGGAGCAATACTAACCTATCCAGTTTCTTTTATAGGTAATTATCTTGTTTTTAATTCTTGGAAAAAAAGTAAAGTACTACGAAAAATAGATTTAATTTTTTACCAAAATATTATTCTTGGCTTCTTCTTCTCTTTTTTACTTAATTATATTGCTTTTAAATATTTGTCAACCAACACAATCGATTGGAAACTTTATTTTGCTATTTCAATTCCTGCTGGACTAACATTTGGAGGTACTTTCAATACTGCTAGAATGTATCCCGACAATTGGTTTTTATGGCAATTTTATAATCTTACAAAAATTATTCAAAATCTGCTATTGCTAAATATTGCTAATACAGCTAAATACATATTTTATTTTTTCAATGCTATAATTGGATATATTACTTGGAATGATGATCAGAAAAAACAATTATAATTTTCTCGTAGAATCTCTTTGTCTCAATTCCGTTTTTATAACAATTGTTCTATAATCTAATATTTCAGCTTTTTCAGCTTGCAATCTATCAATTAGTAATGTAGCTGCTTTCTCTCCTATTTCTGGAGCATGTTGACTTACAGTAGAAAGACTTGGTGTTAATCTACGAGACCAAGCACCATCAGCAAAACCTATTATATTGAGTTCATCAGGTATTTTATATCCTTTTTGCAGCGCTAGTTTCATAGCTCTAGTTGCAGAATGCTCATCGATAGCAAAAATACCATCTACTTTTTTAGCACGCAAAAGTGTTTCAATTTTCACATCAAGACCTTCTTCCTCAACTCCAATTAGCATCAGATTTGTATCAAAATCCATTTTATTTAATTCCAATGCCCTTTTATATCCTTCAAAACGCAACTTACCTACACTTAAATTATCAATAGTAGAAATCAAAGCAATATGTTCACATCCAATATTAATTAAATGCTGTGTAGCATCAAAAGCAGAGTCTAAATCATCCACAATTACTTTATCTGATCTTACAGAATCTGTAACCCTATCAAACATCACAATTGGGGTACCTGTCCTAATTATTGCATTATAATGATCAAAATTTTTTAATATCTGAGTTTCTTCTGCAATTGACAAAACAAATCCATCTACAGCACCATTATTAAGCATTTCCATCAATTGCTTTTCTCTATCTAATGATTCATTTGAAATAGCAGTTATCACATTATAACCTCTATTTCTCGCTACGTTTTCAATACCACTAAAAACTTTAGCAAAAAAAGAATTTAAAATATTTGGAAGAATTACTCCAATAGTGCTTGATTTTTGATGTTTAAGATTTTTTGCCATCAAATTAGGCTTATAATTTCTTAAAACAGCAAACTCCTTAATTTTATCCTTTGTTGCTTTACTTATTTCAGAACTATCGTTCAATGCTTTAGAAACAGTTGAAATAGAAACTCCCAATTCTTTTGCAATTTGTTTTAGAGTAGCTTTAGATCTCATATTGAATTTTTAAAAAGTAAAAATAGCAATTTAATCACGGTAAAACAGACTGATTCCCTAAATATACAGAAACTATTTAATATCAAAAGATTAAGTCAAAATAATAAAATCCTTAAAATCAGAAAATATTATGTCCTTGCCATTTGTATTTATGATAAATAATTGTACTTTTGCACTCCCTTAATTGGGAATGGAATGTTTAATTTAAATTAATTATTGTGAACACATTAAGCTACAAGACAGTATCGGCAAATAAAGCAACTACTCAAAAAGAGTGGATTGTTGTAGATGCTGAAGGTCATAACTTAGGTCGTTTTGCTTCAAAAGTAGCTATGCTATTAAGAGGTAAATACAAGCCAAGTTACACACCGCATGTTGACTGTGGAGATAACGTAGTAGTTATCAATGCAGAAAAAATCAACCTTACTGGAAACAAGTTAGATGACAAAACGTACATCAGACACACAGGTTATCCAGGAGGACAAAGAAGTTTAACTGCTAAAGTAATGCAAGATAAAAACCCTGCATTATTAGTAGAGAAAGCTGTTAAAGGAATGTTACCTAAAAACAAATTAGGTGCTGAATTATTCCGAAATTTAAATGTATATGTAGGTACTGAGCACAAACATGAGGCTCAAAAACCTAAAACCGTAAACCTAAACGATCTTAAGTAATGGGAGTTATTCACAAAATCGGTAGAAGAAAATGTGCTGTTGCACGTGTTTATGTTACTGAAGGAACAGGTAAAATTACCGTAAATAAAAAAGAATTTACAACTTACTTCCCAACTGCTACTTTACAGTACAAAGTAATGCAACCGTTAGCAATGACAGAAAACGCAGAAAACTTTGACGTAAAAGTAAACGTTTATGGAGGTGGTTCAACAGGACAAGCAGAAGCAGTAAGAATGGCTTTAGCACGTGTAATGTGTGAAGTTGAAGCTGAAAACAGAGCTATCCTTAAACCAGAAGGATTACTTACAAGAGATCCTAGAATGGTTGAACGTAAGAAATTTGGTCAGAAAAAAGCGCGTAAGAGATTCCAATTCTCAAAACGTTAATATCCTGTATATTTCAGAATATTTTTTCAGACATATTTTTACAATTAAAATTGAATTTAAAACAAAGTTGCCGATATTCCTTGTAAAAAGGGAATTAGTTTAGCATCTAAATTTTCAAGACTAACGAAAGTGACTACTTGATAATTGCTATAACACGGAACGTAAACTATTACACAATGGCAAACAAAATTGACGTTAAAGAGTTATTAGAAGCTGGTGTACATTTTGGACACATGACTCGCAAATGGGACCCGAATATGGCTCCTTATATTTATATGGAACGTAATGGTATCCATATCATAAACTTATACAAAACAGCAGCTAAAATAGAAGAAGCAAACGAAGCTTTGAAAAAAATTGCTGCTTCAGGTAGAAAAGTACTTTTCGTAGCTACAAAAAAACAAGCTAAAGATATCGTTGCAGAAAAAGCAGCAGCTTGTAACATGCCTTACATCACTGAAAGATGGCCAGGTGGTATGCTAACAAACTTCATCACTATCCGTAAAGCTGTTAAAAAAATGGCTTCAATTGACAGAATGAAAAAAGATGGTACTTTTAATACTCTTTCTAAAAAAGAAAAATTACAAGTAGATCGTTTACGTGCAAAATTAGAGAAAAACTTAGGTTCAATTGCAGATATGACAAGATTACCTGCAGCTCTTTTTGTAGTAGACGTGAAAGCTGAACATATCGCAATAAAAGAAGCTCAAAAATTAAACATTCCAGTTTTTGCAATGGTTGATACAAACTCGGATCCACGTCCAATTGATTTTGTTATCCCTGCAAATGATGATGCTTCTAAATCAATCGATAAAGTTTTAGGATTAGTTTCTTCTGCTATCGTTGAAGGTCTTTCTGATAGAAAAGCTGAAAAAGATGAGCAACCAACTAAAGAAGTTGAAACTAAAACAGAAGCTACTACTTCTAACGAATAATAATAGAATATTAATTCCAAAAAACAATTACCAAATTCCTATTCTATTAGAAACATAAAGTTGATAATAATTTAAAATAGGAATTTGGTTTTTGGATTTTGGAATTTTTACATTTAAAAAAATAAAAGATAAAGTTATGGCAAATATTACTGCTGCAGACGTAAACAAATTAAGAACAGCTACTGGTGCTGGTATGATGGACTGCAAAAAAGCTTTAGTTGAAGCAGATGGAAATTTTGATTTAGCTATTGAAAACCTTCGTAAAAAAGGACAAAAAGTAGCTGCAAATCGTTCTGATAGAGAATCTACAGAAGGAGCTGCAATTGCTGTAGTAAATGCAGACAAAACAGCTGGTGTAACTATTACATTAAACTGTGAAACTGACTTCGTAGGTAAAAACGAATCTTTCGTGAAATTAGCTACTGACTTAGCAAACCAAGCATTAAACTATGCTACTAAAGAAGAATTATTAGCTTCTGATTTCAATGGAATTTCAGTTTCTGAAAAATTAATTGAGCAAACTGGTGTTATTGGAGAAAAAATCGAAATAGGTTCTTTTGAAAGATTAGAAGGAGCATTTGTTGGTTCTTATATCCACGCTGGAAACAAAATTGCTGTTTTAACTTCATTATCTGCAAACGTAGAAGGAGCTGAAGAAGCTTCTAGAAACGTAGCTATGCAAGCTGCCGCAATGAACCCAATCGCTTTAAATGAAGCTGGTGTTGATTCTGCAATCATTGAAAAAGAAATTGAAATTGCAAAAGAACAATTACGTGCTGAAGGAAAACCAGAAGCAATGTTAGATAATATCTCTAAAGGAAAAATCCAACGTTTCTATAAAGACAACACTTTAGTAAATCAAGATTATATCAAAGATGGTTCTATGAATGTTGCTGCATACGTAAAATCAGTAGATTCTAATTTAACTGTTACAGGATTCAAAAGAGTATCTTTAGGATAATTTAATTAGTATATACTTATACTTTTTATAAAAACCTTAATTTGAAAATTCAAATTAAGGTTTTTTTGTTTTATATTTGAAATACACTCTTAACACTATTTCCCCTTGAAAAAAATATTTAGTACATTTATTCTTTTAACACTATCAATTGTATCTCTATTCTCTCAACAAAAAAACAATTTACTTTGGGAAATTACAAAAAATGGTTCTGAAAAAAAATCGTATGTATATGGCACAATGCATGTTAATGATAAAATTTCATACCACCTTTCTGATGCCTTTTTTGAAGCCTTATTAAATGTAGATGTAGTTGCAAATGAAAGCAACCCTGAAACTTGGGGAGAATTAACAAACTTAATGTTTTCGAAAGAACTCAACAATGCTTATAAATTATACACCGAATTTTATTTAGACCCTATAACAAAAGATGAAGTTAAAACTTTATTTAACACACACTCGTCTTATTTTAGTAATATTATTTCAGGAAACAACAACTATAATGCAGACTATCAGGAAGATACTGTTTTAGACATGTTTATTTTTCAAACTGGAAAAAAATACAACAAAACAATAATGGGATTAGAAGATGCCAAAACGTCTTTGATTCCTATATACAAATTAACAGAGGAAGAAGCGAAACCAAAAGAAGAAAACAAACCGCTTCTAATGAAGCTTTTAAAAAACAAACCGCTAAATGAATTTCTTAAAGAATCATATCGAGAAAAAAACATTGTAATTCTTGATACATTATATAAATTAATGATATCTCCAAAAGCCCATGATGTATTAATTATAAGTCGTAATAAAGTAATGGTAAATAGCATGATTGAAATTATGCAAGGGAAATCATTATTTGCAGCAATTGGTGCAGCCCATTTGGCAGGAGACGAAGGAGTACTTACTCTTTTAGAGAAAGAAGGATACACTGTTAAACCTGTTAGTACAGAACGCTCAAACATTGGAGACAATCTAAAAAAAACAATAGAAACTAATTTTCCTAAACCAAATTTAAAAACATATACTACTTCTGATAGAATGATTTCTATTCCAATGAACGAATATGTTGTAAATGATAAATACATTATTGGATCTCCCGATTATACAAATGGAGGTGTTATTAAAATTATTCGTAAACCCTTAAATGATTTTTTAAGTAAAAAAGGGAAATACAACCCAAAATCATTAGACAGTTTATTCTTTGAGAATATTCCTGGAACAATATTATCCAAAAACTTTACAGTTGAAAAAAACTATTCAAAATTTGAAATAGACAACGAAACCAAAACAGGAAATAGTCAACATTTTAATTTCTACATCACTCCTTTAGAAATTATTTCAGTATCATTAACTGGCGCAAAAAATTATGCAAAACTATACACAAGCATCTTTTTCGATCCTATAAAATTAAAATCATTTTCAAATAAATGGGAAAATTATTCTCCAAAAAGAGGAGGATTTAGCGTTTTCATTCCCTCTTATTTCAACACCTATGGTGAAGATTCTAGAACTCCTGAAAACATTGAAATTCAAGCTTATAATAATGATACAGAAAGTTATTATTTTGTAACTGAACGTAATTTAAATACTATAAATTTATTAGAAGATAATGAGTTTGAAGAAAAACAGATTCAAGAAGAATTTTACATCCAACATGAAATAAAACCTACATTTACTAAAACCGCAAATAATAAAACTCAAAGTATTTCAGTATTAAACGGCAAAGAAATAGCATTACAATCTTATATTTTTGGAAACAAGTATTATTTATTAGGTGCTGTGAATGCTCCTGAGAAAGACAAAAATGCATTTTTTAATTCATTTCAGAAAAAACCATTCGTTTATAATAATGAAATGGAAGTTTATACTGATACTATCAATAATTTCTCCGTTAAAATTCCAAAAAAAGAAAATGAAAAACTATTTTATGGAATAGGAGAAAACAATATTGAAAACAAAAACATTTTTAACATTAAAAACAAATACATTTCCATTAATGCTGAAAATGGAAATAAAATAACTTTAGAATATTATAAATTTCACAAGTATAATAGTTATCCCAACTTAGATACTATACAAAAAAATTTCAAAGATTATTTTACTTCATTTTATAATCCATCAGATGAAGATTATTATGACGAAGACTATGACTATTCAAGCAGCACTTCCATTTTAAATTATAATATCAATAATAAAAAAGGATTTAAAAAAAGTAATTGGTATGAAGTTTTGTTTAAAAACGAAGAAAAAGAATATACCATTATAAAAGAAAGTACTACTAGCAACAAAGAACAGAATACAACTTCTATCAATTACTTAATCAGTAAAGAAGGTAGTAATCAAGCTATCAAAACAAATATTTTGTTTAGAAAAGATGCTTATATTGTATTACAGACATTAGTCCCAAAAAAATACAAAAATGATGATCCTTTTATTGAAACTGTTTATTCAAATTTAAATTTCATTAAAAAGCCTAAAGACAATGTTTTTAGAAGCAAAATAGATGACTATATTACAGATGCTTATAGTGAAAAAGACACCGTTCGATATTCTGCTTTAAATTCTACAGATGAACTAAAATTTTCTAAAAATGATATCCCAAAAGTGATTCAATTTTTGAATGATTTTAATTTCAAAGCTACAGAAATAAACGCTCAAAGCGAGCTTTTAGAAAAACTAGGTTCAGTCGATGATGAAAGAGTAATTCCATTCTTAGAAAATTATTACAAAAAAGAAAAAATAGCAGCGGAAACACAAATAAATATTTTAAAGTCTCTTGTTTTCCAAAAATCAAAAAAAGGATATGAAACAATAATGACGCTTTTAGAATATGATTTACCACTTAGTAATAATGAATATGACATTCGTAATTTATTTTATTTATTCCTAAATGATAAAGAAAACAGTAAAGTATTATTCCCAAAAATATTCCAATTTTACAGTATTCCAGAATACAATGATCCTATTATAAACTTCTGTAATGAATTAATCGAATACAAATACGCTTCTGCTTCAAAATTAAAATCTTTTAGAAAAATGATTCTAACAAATGCAAAATTAGAATACAAAAGAGTTTTAAGTTGGAAATTGGAAAATACTGAATATAATGATGAAGAGAATGATGAATATATCTCTGAAGAAAGATATGCACCTGTAGATGTTCTAATTGATTATTTAAACTTACTTGAACATTTTAAAAAAAATAATGAAACAAATGCCTTCATTACAAAGTTGAAAAAGCTAAATATTCTAGCACTTGATATTGAAATAATGAGATTAGCTAGTTTAAACAATACATTAACTGATACTGATAGAAAAGAAATCCTAGCAGATCCGAAAAAAGCTTTCTTATTAATGCAATTGGAGAATAAAACATTCAATCTCTCTCAAGAAGAAATAGCAAACAATGCATTAAATAATTTTTATAGTGTTTCAAAAAACGATAGTATTATATTTTTAGAAAAAAGAATTGTCCAACACAACAATCATAAAATTGCATATTTCTTCTACAAAATAACAGAAAAAGAACCTAAAAATTATGAAGACAAACTATGTTCACTTGCCTTCTTAATAAATGATAATAATGTAGAATTATATACATATCGTTATTTTAATACTTCAAAAATTACAGATGAAGAAAAATTAAATGAAACGCTAGAAATTTTAATCAAAAAAAGCTTAAATGAATCTCATTTAAGAGTTAATTTTGAAAAAAGAAATAAAAAAACAGATGTAAATTACTTATATGATGACTACTAAAATAAGATGTGCTTGGTGCGAAAAAGATGATTTATATAGAGATTATCATGATAACGAATGGGGAAAACCTGTATATGATGACCCTTCGCTATTTGAATTTTTAATCCTTGAAACCTTTCAAGCTGGCTTAAGTTGGTACACTGTTTTAGCTAAACGTGAAAACTTCAGAAAAGCATTTGATAATTTTGATTTGAAAAAAGTTTCAGAGTATAATGAATCTAAAATAGAAGAACTACTTCAAAATGAAGGTATCATTAGAAATAAACTAAAAGTTAGAGCCACTGTTACAAATGCTCAAGCATTTATAAAAATACAAGAAGAATTTGGTAGTTTTTCAAAATACATTTGGAATTTTGTTAATGGAAAACCTATTGACAACAAACCGAAGACCTTAAAAGATGTTCCAGCAACAACTTCTATTTCAGACGCAATAAGTAAAGATTTAAAAAAACGAGGGTTTAAATTTGTTGGATCAACTGTTATGTACGCTCACATGCAAGCTACTGGAATGGTAAATGACCATGTTGAAGATTGTTTTACAAGAGTATAGTTTTGAATTTAAAAATAAAAAAACAAAAAATGAGTAACGATCCATTACACGGTAAAACTTTAAAAGCAATTGTAGAGCAATTAGTCGATTTCTATGGTTTTGATACTTTAGGAGAATTAATCAATATTAAATGTTTTACTGAAAATCCTTCTGTAAAATCAAGCTTAACTTTTCTACGAAAAACGGATTGGGCAAGAAAAAAAGTAGAAGAACTGTATATTAAGACATTATCTAAAATGTAATAAATAAAATGAATAACTATGTCTGGTTTTAGTTTAACCTTAATTGTATGTAACAACAAAATAACGAGACAGAGTAATTTTTTTTCTGATCTAAATTTTAATAAAGAAATTGTATCTTATTCATTGTTAAATTACGAGTTTTCAATAAAACAGGAAGTAAAAATTAATGGAAAAGAGGTTTACATTCATGACAGCTTTTATATAGAATATAATAATGAAATAGAAAACTATGGTTATCCAGAACAATTTTGGAAAGAAGTTGTGAATCGGATAGAAAACCCCATATGTTCAATAAGTATAAGTAGTATGTCAAGAGATTATGCTAGCTTTTATGTCGTATTAAAACATATAGAACAGTTATTATTAGAGAGTTATCATTTTTATTTAATTACTAATAATTTAAATATAGAATCATTAAAACCATTTGAAAATTCTAACGACTTATTAAAATTAAATGACAGTTACTATCTCATATCTGAAAGAATAATTGATTATTTAGTCCAAAAAGAATTATTTGATTTTATAGAATATTAAATCTCTTTTAGAATTAAATAAAAAATCTGTAGCATAAATTTATAATCCTTACCCATAAAGTAAAAATCAAAAGTAACCGGATTACAACTTTTGTTATTTTTCTAACTTTAAGATTATTTTTCAATTCATTTCACTACATTTGTTATTCACTTTAGGGGTGTCTGTAATTTTACAGGCTGAGATTTTACCCTCTGAACCTGATTTAGTTCATACTAGCGTAGGGAAAAGTAAGATGACTTCATTGTACACTCATGTACCATTATAGCCATTCCTAAAGTATAACTATATAATATACTAAATTCAGTAAAAGGAATGGAATTAAAAATCAACAACCAACACAAAACTTTCGATTGTAACACTCTTACAATTCAAGAACTTATCGATTTCGAACTTCCCACAAAACAAAATGGGATTGCTGTTGCTGTAAATCAAACTGTGGTTTCCAAAAACCAATGGAACACTTTTTCTCTTTCTCCTTCCGATGACATTTTAATTATTACCGCTACACAAGGCGGATAATTTTCTATAGTTAATATTTAGTAGTACCTCATTTACCTAAAAAACATTACCAAATCCATAACAAGATGACTAACGAAGAACAAATTTCCAGACAACCATTCCCTAATTCAAAAAAAGTATACATAGATGGGGAAATTCATTCAATAAAAGTAGCAATGAGAGAAATCACATTGTCAGATACAAAATTAGCTAAAGGAGGTGTTGAAAAAAACCCACCAGTTACTGTTTATGATACTTCTGGTGCATATACTGATCCAAATATTGAAATTGATGTTCGAAAAGGGCTTCCTCGCCTAAGAGAACAATGGATTTTAGATCGCAATGATGTAGAAGAACTAACTGAAATTTCTTCAAAATATGGAAAAGAACGCTTACACAATCCTGATTTAGACCATCTACGTTTTGAATACTTACATAAACCAATGCGTGCTAAAAAAGGAGCTAATGTTACACAACTTTACTATGCGAAACAAGGCATTATTACACCAGAAATGGAATATATTGCTATTCGTGAAAACCAACGTATTGAACAACTAGAGAATCAAACCAAGGCCATGCAATGCCAACATACAGGAGAAAGTTTTGGAGCCAATACACCAAAAACCAAAATTACACCTGAATTTGTTCGTAGCGAAGTAGCAGCAGGACGTGCTATTATTCCAAATAACATCAACCATCCTGAAAGCGAACCCATGATTGTTGGTAGAAACTTCTTGGTAAAAATTAATGCAAATATTGGAAACAGTGCGGTAACTTCTAGTATTGAAGAAGAAGTTGAAAAAGCTGTTTGGGCTTGTCGTTGGGGAGCAGATACTATTATGGATTTATCAACAGGAAAAAACATTCACGAAACTAGAGAATGGATTATTCGTAATTCTCCTGTTCCTATTGGAACTGTTCCTATTTACCAAGCTTTAGAAAAGGTAAAAGGAGTTGCAGAAGATTTAACTTGGGAAATTTTCAGAGATACTTTAATTGAACAAGCAGAACAAGGGGTTTCATACTTCACTATTCATGCCGGTGTCCTTTTGAGATATATACATTTAACCGCTAATCGTGTAACAGGAATTGTATCTCGTGGCGGTTCAATTATGGCAAAATGGTGCTTATTTCATCATAAAGAAAACTTCTTATACACTCATTTCGAAGAAATTTGCGAAATCATGAAGCAATATGATGTGGCTTTTTCTCTTGGAGATGGTTTGCGTCCGGGTTCTATTGCCGATGCTAACGATGCTGCACAATTTGCTGAATTAGAAACTTTAGGAGAATTGACAAAAATTGCTTGGAAACACGATGTACAAGTCTTTATTGAAGGTCCTGGTCACGTACCTATGCACATGATTAAAGAAAACATGGACAAACAATTAGAACATTGTTCAGAAGCTCCATTTTATACTTTAGGGCCTTTAACAACAGATATTGCTCCAGGTTACGACCACATTACTTCTGCGATTGGAGCAGCCATGATTGGTTGGTATGGCTGTGCGATGCTTTGTTATGTAACACCAAAAGAACATTTAGGCTTACCTAATAAAAAAGATGTTAAAGATGGAGTCATAACCTATAAAATTTCAGCTCATGCTGCCGATTTAGCCAAAGGTCATCCAGGAGCACAATATCGTGATAACGCTTTAAGTAAAGCCCGTTTTGAGTTTCGATGGGAAGACCAATTCAACTTGGCTCTTGATCCAGATACCGCAAGAGAATTTCATGATGAAACACTTCCCGCAGATGGTGCTAAAGTAGCGCACTTCTGTTCGATGTGTGGTCCAAAATTCTGTTCAATGAAAATTTCTCAAGAAATTAGAGATTCTGCTACTGCAGAAGAAGGCATGAAAGCCATGTCGGAAGAATTTATCGAAAACGGAAAAGAAATTTATTTGTAGAAATCGCCAGTTCGAGTGTTTTTTATGGAGATAAACGGAATAAAAAATGTATCGAGAACTTAGATTTCATAAAAGAAAAATCATGATTGTAATTTCAAATCCAACAGAAATAACAAATGAAATAAACATCATAAATTCTCTTTTTGAAGAAGGAATGGAGTTATTTCATATTCGAAAACCAAATTATTCAATAGAAGAATTACGTTCTTTTTTATCTGCAATAAATTCGAGTTATTATTCAAAATTGGTTTTACATCAACATCATGAATTGGCAGAGGAATTTCAGATAAAGAGAGTTCATTTTACGGAGAAAGAAAGACTTACTAAACCTGTCAAGTTATCAAAACCTGACAGGTATAAGTTTCTTTCAACATCAGTCCATTCAATTAAAGATTTCAATATTTTATCCAATGCTTTTGATTATGCCTTTTTAAGTCCGATTTATCCAAGTATTTCAAAACAGAATTATGTCCCAACGAAAAATGCTTTTGAAGAAATAAAGAAACGAACCAATCATCATACAAAATTGATTGCTTTAGGAGGAATTTCAGTTGAAAATATTGAAGAAGTATTGCATAATAATTTTGATGATTATGCTTTGCTTGGAGCCATTTGGAATACCAAAAACCCAATAGAAAACTTTAAAAAATGTCAAACAATCGCCCAATCGTTTTAAGCATTGCTGGTTTTGATCCTTCTGGTGGAGCTGGTGTTTTAACCGATGTAAAAACATTCGAGCAACATCAGGTTTATGGTTTAGCAATTATAACAGGAAACACCATTCAAACAGAAAATGAATTCATAAAAATGGAATGGATAACAATTGATTTTGTACTTGAATCGATGACTATTCTTTTTAATAAATACGAAATTAAAGCCGTAAAAATTGGGATTGTTCCTACTTTGGAGTATTTAGAACAAATTGTTTTCCAAATAAAAAAACTTTCGCAAAAGGCAAAAATCATTTGGGACACCGTTTTAAGATCCAGTACAGATTTCAACTTTATGGACATTGAAAATCAAATAAAATTAATATCCATTTTAAATCAAATGGATTTAATTACACCCAATTATAAAGAAATTTTGCAATTGTCTACCAAAGGAATCAATGCCGAAACCATTGCAAAAAATATTTCTCAACATTGTGCAATTCTCTTAAAAGGCGGACACAATTCGGAAGCATTGGGAACCGATTTCTTATTTTTGAAAGATGAGATATTTACACTTTTACCAGAAACTAAAAATATCTTTAGTAAACACGGTTCAGGTTGTGCTTTATCTTCCGCTATAACAGCAAACTTGGCTTTAGGTTTTGATATTAAATCTTCTTGTAAAAAAGCTAAGATGTACATCGAAAAATTTCTTCATTCCAACAATACTTTATTAGGATATCATCATGATTAGTAAATTACACTATATCTCACAAGGAAATACAATTGACGAACAATTGAATAATATTCAACAAACATTAGATAGTGGTTGCAACTGGATTCAATTACGTTTTAAAAACGGAAACACAAAGGAAGTTTTAACTGTTGCTGAAAAAACCAAACACCTTTGCGAACAGTACAAAGCTACTTTAATTATTAACGACAAAGTAGATTTAGCTTCTCAAGTAAATGCAGATGGTGTTCATCTAGGTTTAGATGATATGTCAATTAAAGAAGCTCGTATTATTTTAGGTAGCCAAAAAATCATAGGTGGAACAGCAAATACTTTTGAACACGTTTTGCAAAGAGTTAATGAAGAATGCGACTATATAGGTCTTGGTCCTTTTCGTTTTACTACTACTAAAGAAAAATTAAGTCCCATTTTAGGTTTAGAAGGCTACCAAACTATTCTAAACCAAATGAAAAAGAATAATATCTCAACACCACTTATTGCAATTGGTGGCATTCAATTAGAAGACATCACTTTACTTATAGAAACAGGCATTCATGGTATTGCCGTTTCAAGTCTATTAACTCAAAACCCAACAGTAATAACAACACTCAACGAAAAATTATATGTCAACATTTAAAATTTCAGATACAACATTCAGTTCCCGTTTGTTTTTAGGAACGGGAAAATTCGGTTCTAATCAACAAATGGAAGAAGCTATTTTAGCTTCCGAAAGTGAATTGGTAACCGTAGCTCTAAAACGCGTGGATTTTGAAACAGAAACAGATACTATTCTTTCGCATTTAAAACACCCGAATATCAATTTATTACCCAATACTTCTGGTGCAAGAAATGCTAAAGAAGCTGTTTTTGCGGCTCAATTAGCAAAAGAAGCTTTTGAAACCAACTTCTTGAAATTAGAAATTCATCCAGACCCAAAATATTTATTACCTGATCCTATTGAAACGCTAAAAGCAACGGAAGAATTAGCCAAACTAGGCTTCATTGTATTGCCTTATATTCATGCTGACCCTGTTTTATGTAAACGTTTAGAAGAAGTTGGCACAGCAGCCGTAATGCCATTAGGCTCTCCCATAGGAAGCAATAAAGGATTAAAAACGATTGATTTTTTAGAAATTATTATTGAACAAAGTAATGTTCCTGTCATTGTTGATGCTGGAATTGGAGCTCCTTCTGATGCAGCAAAAGCTATGGAGATTGGTGCAGATGCTGTTTTAGTAAATACGGCTATTGCTGTGGCTCAGAATCCAAAATTAATGGCGGAAGCTTTTAAAGAAGCTGTTATTGCTGGACGAAAAGCGTATGAAGCACAATTGGGTTCAGTTTCTAATTTTGCACAAGCATCGAGTCCGTTGACGGCTTTTTTGAATGAATAGAGTCCTTAGTGATTAGTAAAAAGTAATTAGTCTCCTATTATCAACAATACAATATGAACACATTCAACGAAATATTCAAAAAATACGATTGGGATTCCATTCAAAAAAAGATCTATTCAGTTACTGCTAAAGAAGTTGAACAAAGTCTTTCTAAAAGTAAATGCACTGTTGATGATTTTTTAAACTTTATCTCTCCTATTGCGCAAAACTATTTGGAGGTAATGGCTCAAAAAAGTCATATCCTTACTAAACAACGCTTTGGTAAAACCATTCAAATGTATGCTCCTATGTATTTGAGTAATGAATGTCAGAATATTTGCACCTATTGCGGATTTAGTTTAGATAATAAAATTAAGCGAAAAACATTAACTGATGCTGAAATTAAAGAAGAAGTTTCAGTATTAAAAGAGGCTGGTTTCGATCATATTCTATTAGTTACTGGTGAAGCCAACTATACCGTAAATATTCATTATTTTTTGAATGCGATTCAACAAATTCAAAAACATTTTGCTAATATTTCAGTCGAAGTACAACCACTCGATGAAGAAGAATATTTGGCTTTGCATGAAGCTGGTGTTCATACCGTTTTAGTATATCAAGAAACATATCATAAAGAAGTATATAAAAAATACCATCCTAAAGGAAAAAAATCAAACTTCGAATATCGCTTAGAAACACCCGATAGAATTGGAAAAGCAGGTATTCACAAAATTGGATTAGGAGTTTTATTAGGTTTAGAAAACTGGAGAACTGATAGTTTTTTCAATGCTCTACATATTGATTATTTACAAAAAACATATTGGCAAAGTAAATATTCGGTTTCTTTTCCAAGACTTCGTCCTGCAGAGGGAATCATTGAACCCAACTTTATTATGGATGACAAGGATTTAACACAATTAATCTGTGCCTACCGTATTTGGAATCCCGATTTAGAGATTTCTATTTCAACACGAGAAAACGAAAAATTCAGAGACAATATCATTCCTATTGGTACTACAACAATGAGTGCAGGATCTAAAACAAATCCTGGTGGCTATAGTGTTGACAAACAATCTTTAGAACAATTTGAAACGAGTGATGACCGTTCGGCTGTTGAAATAGCAACCATTATCCGTGAAAAAGGTTACGAGCCCGTTTGGAAAGATTGGGACAAAACATTTAGTAATAAAGTACAAAATCCTAAAATCTAAAGTCTTAAAAATTGCTATATAAAAGAACTTATAAATTGAGAGTGAAAAATGCTTAGTATTCAAGATTACTTACGATATACAAAACCAATGTTACTCCCTGAAATTGGTAACGAAGGTCAGAAAAAAATTAAAAATGCTAAAGTTTTAGTCGTTGGTGCTGGTGGTTTAGGTTGTCCTATCCTTCAATATTTAACTACTAGTGGTGTAGGAACAATCGGAATAGTTGATTTTGATATAGTAGAATTATCCAACTTACATAGACAAGTTTTATATAATGAAAATCATATTGAACTACCAAAAGCTACTACTACTTCAGAAATATTAAAAAATCTAAATCCTGCTGTTAATTACATTCCTTTCGAAGAAAAAATAACTACTGCTAATTGCGAAAGCATACTTTCTCAATTTGACGTAATTGTTGATGGTTGCGATAATTTTGCCACTCGTTATTTAGTTAACGATACCTGTTTGAAATTGGGCAAACCTTTAATTTATGGAAGTATTTTAAAATTTGAAGGACAAATTGCTGTTTTCAATAATAAAGGCAGTAAAAACCTTCGCGACTTATTTCCAGAACCACCCAATCCCGAGGATGTCCCGAATTGCAGTTTAAATGGTGTTTTAGGAACATTGCCAGGAATAATTGGCACTATGATGGCTCACGAAACCTTAAAGATAATCACTGATTTACCTTGTTTAACCAATGAACTAATTATTTTCAACACCTTAGAATGGAGTTTCATTAAGTTGAAGTTTTAAAAAGAACTAATTCTTCTTAATAGCAAGACAAACAAGAAGAAAATAAAGACAATAATGAAAAGTAACTTCCAAATAAATCGTGCTTTATTTTTTATAAAAAAGTTTATAATCACAAATACAATCAATCCTATTACTAAGGATAATAGTAATAATGAAAGTAGTAAACCCGAAATATCACCCGTTAAAAAAACTATCATAATTTAATAATTTAAAATCATCATAAAATCTTCCCTATCAATTTCCACACAACCTAAAGAGGCTAAGTGATCATTATAAACTTGGCAATCTAAAATTCTATAGTTATTTTTTTCTAAATGCTTTACCAAATAAATAAAAGCTATTTTACTAGCATTGGAGACTTTGGAAAACATGCTTTCTCCACAAAAAACATGACCTAAATCTATTCCATATAAACCTCCAACTAATTCATCCTCTTGCCAAACTTCAATACTTTTTGCAATACCTATTTCATTTAATTTACAATAAGCTTCCACCATCTCATTAGTAATCCAAGTTCCTGGTTGATCTTTTCTAATGACTTTTTTACAATTGGTAATTACATCTCTAAAAGCTGTATTAAATGTTACCTTAAACTTATTTTGATTGAGTACATTTCTCATACTCTTAGACACTTTTAAGTCTTCAAAAAACAAAACCATTCTTTCAGGTGGTGACCACCAAAGAATAGGCTCATCATCTTCAAACCATGGAAAAATTCCGCTTTTGTAAGCTAGTTGTAATCTTTCTATAGATAAATCACCTCCAACAGCTAAAACACCATCAGGCGTTGCTTCATCAACAGGCGGAAAATAAAGTTCTTTTGTTAGAAAATACATTTTTATAAAATATAGATGAGAGAAAAAAGAGAAAAGAATAAGTACACAAAAACCACTCTAAAATTAGAATGGTTTTCTTTATTCTTTGCTCTTTACTCTATTTTTCTTTTAAAAAGGTAAATCGTCATGCTCTTCTTCATTGAAGTTCGTTGCTGGCTCAAAAGCATCAGCAGCTGGCATAGGAGGAACTTGATTTGATGGTGCTTCTGCTTGCACTTTCTCAATTCTCCAACCTTGTATTGAATTAAAATATTTAGTTTCTCCTTGTGGATTAACCCATTCTCTTCCTCTTAAATTAATCGATACTTTTACTTGTTCTCCAGGATTATAATTATTTAATAAATCTGTTTTATCCTGCGTGAACTCAATCATTATATGTTGTGGATATTGTTCTTCCGTTGTTACAACTAACTCTCTTTTCTTAAACGTTGCGCTTATTTGTTGTACTGGATTAATTACTTTTACTCTACCTGTTACTTCCATTTTTAAAATTTATTTGTTCGCCAAAAGTACTTTCCAAGCACTTAAAACTTCATTATTATCTAAATATTTTTTTGCTAATTCATGTTTCTTTAATTCGTCGTCTGAACTCAAAACTGCTTTTATCTCAAAATTATCTTTTGCAAAGATAGTAATTTCTTCTTCAGATGGAATCGCTTCAATATTTCCCAATTTTCCTAAATCATTACCCTCAAAAACAGAACTTTCTTTTATGAAATCTGGTACATTATCCACCCCTATTCCTAGTGTTGATATTGGCTTTTCTACTTCAAACATTCCTTTATTTGCTCTACTGTACCAATTCCCTCCCATTCTGGCAACTAAATCTACTTTATACTGATCAATTGCTCCATTTTCATCTAAAACCGCTTCATTTATATGAATTTTAACTACTTCACAAATAATCAAATTCCCTGCTCCTCCTTGGTCTCCCAATGCAATAACCTCATTCACAACACATTCAAATTGAACAGGACTTTCTGCTACTCTAAATGGTTTTACTACATCTGATTTTATCATTGTTAAACCTGATTTCAAAAATTCATTTACACCATCTGGATATTCTGTACTTGATAAAGACATTTGTTGTACAATATCATAATTCACAACATTAATAACAACTTCTTTTGTCTTCTTTGAATTTATTAAAGTATGTTTTATCGAATTATCTCTTACTCTTCTTGCTGGAGAAAAAATCAAGATTGGAGGATTTGAACTAAAAACATTAAAGAAACTAAATGGTGATAAATTAGGAATTCCATTTTCATCTATTGTACTTGCAAAAGCAATTGGTCTTGGAGCAACAGCACCTTGTAAATAGCCTTGTAATTTTGCAGATGAAATTTCTTTCGGATTTATTGATATCATTTTGAAAAGATTTTTACAAAATTACACAATTTTAATATGGTGCCAAATTGAAAAGCTATTTATATAAAATCTTTATCTTTTACTTTAAAAAATAAAATATATATGTAAAAGCAACGTTTTGTACGTTAATGATTTGTTACTTTTTCAGTACTTTTACTAACAAATATTTTTTATGCGATTTTCTGAAAAGCGAGAATTAACTCGTTGGTTTATTATATTAGCTTCTTTTCTCATTGTAATTGTTATACTTTGGAATACATATACCTTTTTTCAAATTTTCAAAACTGATGAACGTACAAAAATGGAACTTTGGGCTTCTGCTCAAAAAACATTGGCAAATGCTAATGAATTTACTGATGTAGATTTACCCTTTCAACTTATAAGTACAAATAATTCTAATCCAATGATTGAAACAAATGGTAGTGGAGTTATCTTAAATCATAATAATATTGAGGAAGAAATTACTAAAGACAGTATCAAACTAAAGAAACTTTTTGAAAAAATCAAATCAGAAAACCAGCCTATCAAAATGTCACTTTCTGATGATAATTATCGTTTAATATATTATGGCAATTCTCCTTTACTAAACAAACTAAAATACTACCCTATTGCCTTAATCTTAATTATTATTCTTTTTGGAGCAGTTGTTTATAACTTTTATAGAGCCACAAAAATGGCAACTCAAAATAAACTATGGGCTGGAATGGCAAAAGAAACTGCTCATCAAATAGGTACTCCTTTATCATCTTTAATTGGTTGGCTTGAAATTTTAAAATTAGACAATGTTGAAGAAAGTACTATTGAAGAAATAGAAAAAGACATCAATAGACTACAAACTATTACTGACAGATTTTCAAAGATAGGTAGTGAACCTATTCTAGAAAATCTAAATATCGTAGAAGAAACTAAAAATTCTTTTGAATATCTAAAATCCAGAACATCAAAACATGTTCTTTTTAACTTTTCTGCTCCAAATTATCCCATACCTATTCCTATGAATTCTATATTACATAGTTGGACTATTGAAAATCTTGTTAAGAATGCAATTGATGCAATGAAAGGAAAAGGGAAGTTAGACATCATGATTGAAGATTCTGGCAATATTGTAAAGATAAAAATATCAGATACTGGAAAAGGAATACCTAAAAATCAGTTTACAAAAATATTTGAACCTGGATTTACTACCAAAAAAAGAGGTTGGGGATTAGGACTTTCACTTACTAAAAGAATTGTACAAGAATATCATAACGGAAAAATAAAAGTAATTGCTTCTGAAATAGGTAAAGGAACAACTATTCAGGTAAGCTATTTAAAGTAGTTTTTTTATATCAAATAATGACGCAAAAAAGGATGGCAATAATTTCCATCCTTCTTTTTTAACTATTTATACAAAAAATAATATTAATTTTTTACTAGCGACTCACTAGACCATTTCTTAACTTCAACAATTCTACTGTTAGAAAAGTCTACTTCACTTAATTGATTTGCATTCCAAAAAAACCATTTCCCTACTTTATCTCCTTTATCATATTCTCCAATAGTTTCTTTCACTCCTTTATCATTATAAGAAACCCACTTTCCATGTAATTTTCCATCTAAGTAAAAACCTTCTTGTTTAACCTGACCATTATCATGATAATATGTTGCTTTAACCATTTTATCAACTACTTCAAATTTTGGTTCAACATTTTGAGCAAAAATAAAACTCGAAATTAATAAAGCTCCTGTAATTATTATCTTTTTCATAAGACTGTCTTTTAATAGGTTAAATTATTCTATAACAAATATAACAAAATATTTTACATTAAAAAAACATTTACTTAACAATTTGGTAACATTGGAAAAGAATCATAAAAAAACCAATGCAAACGCATTGGTTAATGTCTTTTCTTTTAAAAAAATTAATTAAGAAGGTCTTCTAATTTAGCTGACAATCCTTCTGATGAAGGCCTTGGAGCATCAGAATATACAACATTCCCGTCAGGGCCAACTAATATAAATCTAGGAATTCCATTAATTCCAAAAGCTTTTACAAAATCCGAGTTCCAATCATTATCAGCAACTAATTGAACACCTCCTAATTCTTTATCAGATACAAATTTCTTCCATTTTTCATAATCCTTTTTAGTATCAATAGAAATACTTACAAACTCAATATTTTTTCCTTTAAATTCTTCTTCAATTTTTTTCAAAAAAGGAATTTCTGCTCTACAAGGTGCACACCAAGTTGCCCAAACATCTATATATACATATTTCCCTTTAAAGTCTTCTAATTTTGTAATTCCTCCTTTATGATTTTCAAAACTAAACGAAGGACTTGGTTTACCATTCATCTCATTCGCTTTTTTCTTTTGATTATAATATTGAGTCAACATAGCCGATTCTTGCTCAATAATTGATTTAACAATACTAGCTAATTCTTCATCTATCCCTGCATTACCTAGTTTTTCTAGATCTCCACTTTTCTTCTTTTCTAAACTGTTAGCAAATATAGCTTCATCTTTTTCTAAAAGAGCTTCTAAATCATTCTGAAAAACTTCATCCAACAATGCTTTTTGCGCTAAATAATTATTTTCTTTAGCTCCTTCTCCTTTATAAACAATAGATTCGTCAAACTGCTTTGCATCCATTGCTAACTTTAAATCATACCCGTTTTTTAAGAATAATAACGTTCCTTCAGTTCCATCGAAAAATCGAAATAAACCAGTAGCAGGAATTTCAATTTTATCTTTAAATTCTCCTTTTTTATTCAGTTTTATTGTTTTTTTGAAGCTTCTACCTGAAGATAAAACAATTGAATCTGAATTTCGATTTGCAATTTTCCCTTGAAACAAAACAAATTCAGTACTATTTTGTCCGTAAGTAGATAAAACAGCAAATAAAAATAACATTAATACTTTTTTCATAAATCCTAAATTGAGTTAAAAAATAAAAATCAAATCTAATAAATTTAAGCTATAAAATTAATATTTGTTATTACTTTTGCATAAAATTTAAGAAAATGTATAGAAGTCATACTTGTGGAGAATTAAATGCTTCACACATCAATACGGAAGTAACATTAGCAGGTTGGGTACAAAAATCTCGTGATAAAGGTTTTATGGTTTGGATAGATCTACGTGATCGTTACGGAATTACTCAATTAATCTTAGATGAAGAGAGAACGGATAAGTCTGTTTTTGAAAAAGCAAAATCACTTGGTAGAGAATTTGTTATTCAAATTAAAGGAAAAGTAATTGAGCGCGAGTCTAAAAATAAAAACATTCCAACAGGAGAAATTGAAATTCTAGTTTCAGAACTTACAATACTAAACGAAGCAATGCTTCCTCCTTTCACAATTGAGGATGAAACAGATGGTGGAGAAGATATTAGAATGAAATATCGCTATTTAGATATCAGAAGGAATCCTGTAAAAAATAATTTATTATTTCGTCATAAAGTAAGTATGGAAGTTCGCAAATTTCTTTCAGATAAAGGATTTTGTGAAATTGAAACTCCTTATTTAATTAAATCTACTCCAGAAGGTGCTAGAGATTTTGTAGTGCCAAGTAGAATGAATGAAGGGCAATTTTACGCTTTACCACAATCTCCACAAACTTTTAAACAGTTATTAATGGTAGGTGGAATGGATAAATATTTTCAAATTGTAAAATGTTTTCGTGATGAAGATTTACGTGCAGATAGGCAACCTGAATTTACACAAATAGATTGTGAAATGGCTTTTGTTGAGCAAGAAGACATCTTAGATATGTTTGAAGGATTAACTCGCCATTTATTAAAAGAAATTAAAGGAATAAATGTAGATAAATTCCCAAGAATCACGTATGATTACGCAATGAAAACATACGGAAATGACAAACCAGACATTCGTTTTGACATGAAATTTGGTGAATTAAATGAAATTGCAAAACATAAAGAATTCCCTGTATTTAATACTGCTGAATTAGTAGTTGGAATTGCTGTTCCAGGATGTGCTTCTTATTCCAGAAAAGAGATTGATGCTCTAATTGAATGGGTAAAACGTCCGCAAGTAGGTGCATTAGGAATGGTTTATGTAAAATGCGAAGAAGACGGAACTTTCAAATCATCAGTAGATAAATTTTACGATCAAGAAGACTTAAAAAAATGGGCTGAAGCAACCAATGCAAAAGCTGGAGATTTAATTTTAGTCCTTTCAGGTGAAGCAAATAAAACAAGAGGTCAATTAAGTGCATTACGTATGGAATTAGCGACTCGCTTAGGCTTACGTAAAGCTGATGAATTTGCTCCATTATGGGTTATCGATTTTCCACTATTAGAATGGGATGAAGAAAGTGCTCGTTATCATGCTATGCATCATCCTTTTACTTCTCCTAAACCTGAAGACATTAAATTAATAGAAACAGAACCAGGAAAAGTAAGAGCAAATGCTTATGATATGGTTTTAAACGGAAACGAAATAGGTGGTGGATCAATCCGTATTCATGATAAAGAATTACAATCTAGAATGTTTGATTTATTAGGCTTTAGTAAAGAAGAGGCAGAAGCACAATTTGGTTTCCTAATGAATGCTTTCGAATTTGGAGCTCCTCCTCATGGTGGATTAGCTTTTGGTTTAGATAGATTAGTTTCTATTTTAGGTGGTCAAGAAACAATACGCGATTTTATTGCTTTCCCAAAAAATAATTCTGGAAGAGATGTTATGATTGATGCTCCTGCAAAAATTGATGATAAACAATTAGAAGAATTACATATTAAATTAAAATAAATCTTATTAGGACTCTTTTTAGAGTCCTTTTTAATATAACTAAAAAATGAAATACATACTTCGATTATTACTTCTATCCTTTTTTGCCCTTGTAGGATATGGCTATTTTCTTAAAAATTCAGGAAATAGTGATGGAGATAAATGGATTGGAATTGGTGTACTAATCTTATCTTTAGTATTAATGCCTTTATTCATTTATCATCGATATCGTAACAAAAATATTAAAGATTATGTATTAAAAAACACCAATCAAAAAAAGGAAAAGTCTGAAAATCAATAATTTTTTTACTCAAAAAGGTGTTTGTTTCACAAATAAGTATATCTTTGAATATTATTAATTATTTTATATTACAAAATGCGAACAGGCACAGTTAAATTCTTCAATGAAGAAAAAGGTTACGGTTTCATCACTGATGAAGAAACAGGAAAAGATATTTTCGTACACGCTAGTGGAATGAGAGTTGAGTCATTAACTCAAGGAGAAAGAGTAAATTACGAAGAAGAAGAAGGAAGAAAAGGTAAAGTAGCTGCTCAAGTAGTAGTTATCGAAGACTAATATACTATTATTTTTTGGTTACCTAGAAAGATTAAATCCTGCAATTGCAGGATTTTTTGTATGCTATATTTTTTAATATCTCTTTATATAAAATAAAAAAATCCTACAATTGTAGGATTTTTATTTATATTTTTTCTTGAATTTTTTTCGCTAAATCTTCAAATTCGCTTTTCTCAAGTTTTACTTTTCTCTGAAAACGCATATCATCCATATCTTGTAGCGGAATAAGGTGTACATGTACATGTGGAACTTCTAAACCAACTACTGCAACTCCTATTCTCTTACATTCAATTGTTTTTTCTAATGCTTTTGCAATTTTTCTAGAGAATGACATTAATCCTAGATAAAGTTCCTCCTCCATGTCAAAAATTTTATTGATTTCTTGCTTTGGAATACACAATGTGTGTCCTTTAGCATTTGGATTAACATCTAAAAAAGCAAGAAAATTTTCATCTTCTGCAATTTTATAACAAGGTATTTCACCGTTTACAATTTTAGTAAAAATAGAAGCCATATTATTAATTTCTTGTAATTTCTATAATTTCAAACTGTAATGTCCCATTTGGCACATTAATTTCAGCTATTTCACCTACTTTCTTTCCTAATAATCCTTTTCCTATTGGAGAAGTAACTGAAATCTTGCCTGTTTTTAAATCTGCTTCACTTTCAGCAACTAATGTATATGTCATTTCCATTCCATTAGTCTTATTTTTTATTTTAACTGTAGATAGAACAAGTGCTTTAGAAAGATCTAATTGTGATTCATCTATTAAACGAGCATTTGCTAAAAGTTCTTCCATTTTAGAAATTCTCATTTCAAGTAATCCTTGCGCTTCTTTTGCTGCATCATATTCGGCATTTTCAGACAGATCACCCTTATCTCTTGCTTCTGCAATAGCTTGTGATGCTTTTGGTCTTTCAATACTTTTTAAATGATCCACTTCGTCTCTAAGTTTCTTTAACCCTTCTGCTGTGTAATAAGATACTGTACTCATAAGTTCATTATTTATATAAATAGAAAGAATCCCATCGAAATGGGATTCCTTTCTACAAAGGTAGTAATTATTATTTTAAAATTATTTTTTGCTATATTTATAGTTAGTCAAATTTAAATAAATTAATTTTGATATATTAAATTTATTCCATTAAAATGAAAAAAAGTATCATATTTTTTATATTATTAGGTGTATCGCTAGGTTGTAGCAAAGATGACCGAGTGAATAACAACAACCCATATTTACCTAATTACCCAGTAGACGTTACACTAAACCTTAATTTACCTCAATACAATCAATTACTGTATGACACTAATGCTGTTTACGTAAATAATGGGTTAGCAGGTATTAGAGGTATTTTCGTTTTTAATGCTGGTGGCGGAAATTATGTGGCTTTTGATGCCGCTTGTCCGAATCAACCTTTAAGCAATTGCTCAACCATGACAATAAACGGAATTAAGGCACTTTGTTCATGTGACGACACGGAATATAGTTTCTTCACTGGCCAAGCACCTGGAAAAGAATATCCAATGAAACAATACAGAGTACAAGTAGTTAACTCCAGAACCTTAAAAGTATATAATTAAAATAAAAAAATCCGATGTGAAATTTCACATCGGATTTTTTTATTTTATAAATCTCTAATTAAAAATTAGCTCTATTATCTTTAATTTTTGACTTCTCTTTAATAGCCTGATATGCTCTAATTTGTGAAGATGACGCTTGCTGAGATTTCTCTTGAGTTATAAAGGAAGTAAAATTATCTACAGCAGGAGCCGCTACAACTTTCTTAGCTTTTACCATAAAAACTCCTGTATTCCCTACAATCAATTTTGAAGTTTTTCCTTCTGCTAAGCTAAATGCCGTACCTACTACTTTTGATTCTGAACCAACATTTTGAATTACTGGAGTTCCTAATGAAACATTAGTAGCCGAAAGAACTGATCCTCCTGAAACTTTAGCCACATCTTCTAATGAAGAACCTGACATTTTTTTCTTGATTAATTCAGCTTTCTTTTCGTTTCTTAATATTACTCCTACAGATTCTTTTGCAACATCCATAGCAAGTAATCCTGAATCATTTTTGCTTTTTAATGTCGCAATTACATATCCTTTTGGTGTTTCAAAACGCTTAATAGTACCAATTTCTGTATCTTCATTAAATGACCAACGAACTATCTCTCTTTGCGCTCCTAATCCTTGAATAAACTCATCTGATGGCTTAATATTAGAAGCTGGAACTATTGTCAATTTTGATGCTTTAGCCACTTCTTCAAAGCTTTTCTCATTAGCATCTGCTTCAAATTTACTTGCCTTATTATATATTGCATCAATTGTAGTGCTTGACGGTTCAATTTTTTGAGAAATTGTCGCTAATTGTACTGCATCATATTTTGCTGAAACTTTAATTACATGAAATCCATAATCTGTTTCTACAACCCCTATTGCTCCTACTGGATTGTTAAATACAAAATCATTAAAAGTAGGAACCATTTGACCTGGTGTGATATTATCATATTCTCCACCATTATTTTTTGAACCTGGATCATCTGAGTTTGTAGATGCTAACATTGCGAAATTAGCTGGATTTGATTTCGCTTGAGCCATTAAACTATTTGCTAATGCTTGCGCTTCTTCTTTAGTTCTTGTTGCACTTGAATTTTGCGCTCCTTCATATGCTAATAAAATATGACTTGCTTTTGCACTTGCGTTAGATTTTCTTCCCATTAATCTAGATAATGATTGGTATTCATTATTCACATAAGGTCCGAAAACTTCTCCAGTAGACAAATTAAACAATTGTTCTTGAGAATCTATTGGTAAATCTTTTTTAGTAACATAAGTAGAGTCAAAAGGAATTTCTGATTCTTTGTTAACAAAAGCTATTACATTTTCATTTTTAACATCTTTAAAGCTTGGAATTGAATCTTTTCCATTAGCAACTCCATTCACATATCCGTAAAATTTAGTTTCTAAATCTTTTTCATCTTGTTCAGATGGTTTGTTTTCAATAAAAACATAATCAATAGTTCTTGTATCATCTGACTTGTATTTCTTAGGATTTTTTTTCATGTATGCCATGATTTCATCATCAGAAACTTTAACTTGATCGTCATTTATAGTTGAAAAACCAACAGTAACATAATCAAAATCTATTTTTTTATTATCTAATTCATGTTTGAATTTACCTTCTGCTTTAGTAGTGTATACACCACCTTTAATCATATTGTAATATAATTGTTCTACAGCTGATTTTGCAACATCCTCTTCAAATTGCTTCCATTGTACCCAACGATCTTGATTTGGATCATTTTTAATTGATTTTACAAATTCTTTGAATTTATTTTCATCAAATTTTCCTGCGTCATTTAAAAATTGAGGATTTTGAGAAAAATATGGATTTGTTTTAACAACATTGATAACCTGCTCATTACCAATACCTAGTCCTATTTTCTCTATTTCTTTTCCTACTAAAACACTTCTTACTTCTTGTTCCCACACGCTATTCATAGCTTGTGTTGAACTCATATTTTGCCCTTGTTGTTGAGATTGTTTTTCAACTTGAGCTACTTTTTGCATGAATTGCTGAGCAACAATATCTGTCCCATCTACAGATCCTACATTACTTGAGTCCGAACCAAAACTCCCATTTTTAATAACATCTGCTAAAACGAATGAAAACAAAGCCAAAGCAATGATTACGATTAGAAAGAATGAACGTTGTCTAATTTTAGATAAAACTGCCATTTTATATTAATTTAATTTTATTCAGTGGGCGAAAATACAATTATCTATTTAATAATAAAATAGAAAAGTTATAATTTATATTAATTTTTTGTCTTTTTCTTATTGTTTTTCTTCTAGAATTGAAAGTCTAACCAATTCAATCTTTTTATTTGACGCAGAATGGATGGTGATTTCAAAATTTTCTATCTTTATTTTTTCTTCATTTTGAGGTATTTCTTTCGTATTATGAACAATATATCCTCCTAATGTACTGTACGAATCGTTTTCTGGAATTGATAAATTATATTTTTGATTTATAAACTCCACATCGAGTCTGCCTGAAAATAAAAAAACATTTTCTTCTATTTTTTCATCGATTAGTTCTTCATCTAAATCGTGTTCGTCTTCTATTTCTCCAAACAATTCTTCAATTATATCTTCAACGGTAACAATTCCTGAAGTTCCTCCATATTCATCAAGAATTACCGCCATACTTTTTCTCTTTTTTGTCAAGATATCCAATAAGTCTTTTACAAAAATCGTTTCTGGAACATATTCAATAGGCATCATTACTGATTTGATTGTTTTTGGTTTTTTAAACAGCTCAAATGAATGAACATATCCCAAAATATCGTCAATTGAATTTTGATATACTATAATTTTAGAGTATCCAGTATTTATAAAAAGTTCTTTTAACTCTGAAACAGAATCCAGTATATCTACTCCTGAAATTTCAGTTCGCGGTGTCATGATATCTCGTGCTTTCAAATCAGAAAACTCTAATGCATTTTGAAAAATTTGTATCTCGGAGTCAATTTCATGATCTTCAGAAATACTACTCATTTGTTCGCTAATATAATTTCCTAATTCTACTTTACTAAAGTAATCTTGAACCTGATCTCCATCTGTTTTAAAAAATTTTTTCAATATAAAATCGGAAATCCAAATAATAAATTTAGAAACCCAAAAAAATAATTGGTAGAAAATATAAGCTGGTGCTGCGAATAATTTAACAAACGAATTTGCATATATTTGAAAGAATACTTTTGGCAAAAACTCTGCTGTCATTAAAATTATTGCAGTTGAAAGCAATGTCTGAAGTAAAAGATTTATAAATGGTGAAAAAGTATAGCTAAATGATGTTATCCAATTCATCAACAAGTCACCCGAATATATACCATATACCACTAACACTACATTATTACCTACTAACATAGAGGTAATAAATTGAGATGGTTTTTCTGTTAGCTTAGATAAGATTCTTGCGTTAAAATTGTGTTGCTTTTTTTCTATTGACAAATACACCTTGTTTGATGAAACGTAGGCTATCTCCATTCCAGAGAAAAAAGCAGAAAGCAGTAAACAAATAACTATTATAGCTATTTCCATAGATTATTGACGATTTTTATGCTTATTATAAAAATGTCTCCTAAAGAAAAACATTCCTATTGCTACTACTGCAATTGCAATACTCATAATATAATTCTCATTGTTTTGATACTTTGTAAAAGCGTCGTACAAAAAGAAAACACCAAAAGCTAAATAGAAATATTGTATAAATTTTAAATAATTCATTTTATCAAATTTTCATCAAAAATAAGGAAATTTATTGACAAAAAAGAAATTGTTTTATTCTGCACTATTGATCTCACCACTACTGGTTTGCATATTAAAGATTTTAAAATCTTTACTAAAATCTACACCTGGACCTTGAAGAAATCCTCCTTCATTATCTGTGTATTTAAAATGCTTCTCTGTAAAGAACCATTCATTTTTTTGATCGAAATATAACTGGGAAGTTTCTAGTTTTTTTCCATCACTAGATGTTATTGTAACATCTCCTTGCAAATCTATAATCTCTGTTTTTTTATATGAGATTGCATAATTCGATTCTATGATAGTTGTTTTACCTTTGTCATCAAACATCGTAACTACAACTCCTTCTGGAAATTCTGTAAAAGCGTTCTCTATATTACTATAGTCTAACATTCTTTTACTTCTAAGTATAGATTTTATTTTTCCTGAATCTGTGTATTTCAAATTAATAGAATCTGCTTCTCCTGAAGGCAAAAAGGAAGAGCGATTAAATTTTTGCACATCTTTTAATGAACCTTCACATGAAAAAAATATAGCCACAATAATACTTACTGTGACTATATTAAATATTCTATTTCTAGTTTTTTTCATATTCGTATTACAAAGTAGGAACGATTACGCTTTCTCCTACCCAACAATTAAATGAAATTCTTTTACCAGACATATTCCCTTTAGGGTTGCTGAAAATCTCAGATTTTGAAGGTGCTGCAGCTCTATATCCTGCCGCTCTACTACTTGCTGATGCTTTTAAAGAAGAATCTACTGATGCTGCTTTATCACAATATTGTGCTGCCAACCAATACATAGCTCTTCTTTCAAATTGATCTCCTCCACAGTCATTTAAACTACTCGCATATAATTGTGCAATTAACAAATATGCTTTACCATAAGATGGTTTAACTTGAAGTGCTTTTCTAGCATAAGTACGAGCTTGGCTTTTACTTGATTTTGTGTAAATAGAAGCCATTTTCATGTATACATTTGCTTTCTTAGTGTTGTCAGTATACAAACTTGCTGCTTGGTTAAAATATTCCATCGCTTTAGAAATATTTTTCTTTTGATATTCTACAACTCCCAATTTATATGCTGCATCTGCACTAGGATCTAATTTATAAAGCGCCTCTGATATTTTAGAGAATAATGGATCACTATCACATTCTTTAGCTTCTAAACGATCTGCTGCTCTTTGTAACCATAATTTGTTCCCTTTATTTTCTTCAAATGATTTTTGATAAAAAGGAATTAATTTATCACATGATGATAATTGAACAATAATAGCATCCATACTTGATGTTACAGTTACAATATCTTCTAAGTTTGCTTCATATCGTGCTTTTGCCTTAGCTTCTCTAGTATCTAATGTTTCATTTGCTTCTTCTTTTGCAATTAAAACATCTTTTGCATCTGAATATTCCTTTTCTTGAATTGATAATTTCTCTAAAATATCATCATATTTATCAAATACTTGTTGTAATGCGATTCCTTTGTTTCCAGCTTCATAATCTTTAACAAAGATTTCGAAATAAGCATATAATGCTCTTGTTGAATCAAAATTAGCTTTGTCATTTGTAAAAGCTTTATCTAAGAAAGCATATATTTCATCTTTAGTACCAACATTGTAATTAAACAATGTTAATCCTTTCTTCATATCTACACTTCCACTTGTTTCTGGAAAATATTTAAAATTCTCATCATAGAAACTCATCAAATCGCGTACATACTTTTCTTTTTCCACTTCATCAGCCGCATTGTCAATTTTTTGTTTGATTGCAAATTCTCCGTAAGAATACACTCTTTTATCAAAAGACGGGCAATCTTTTCTTAATGTTGTTAAGAAATCATATCCTGCTGGATCTTTCGCTTTTACCGAAGATGCCATTAAACTTAAAGTTTCAGTACAAGCATCGTTATTTTGTGCATTTACAAAAAAACCTAAAGCTGATACAAATAATAAAGATAATTTAGTTTTCATTATATCCTAATTCTAAAAATTTATTAATCTATTTTACGTTTTTTAAACCATTTGTCGCTTAGTGATAAACCTACACTTAGGTTAAAATAGTTTTCTCTTACTAAGTTATAATATGTAGTTCCTCTTACTCCAATTTCGAAACCTATATCTATTTTTGAAAATCCTAGTGGTAAACCTAAACCAAAATTCATGCCATAATCATCAATTTCTTTATCCTTTATAACTAAACCTGTATTTTCATATCTAAATCCAGCTCTATAAACTACTCTATTAAGATAACTTGAAAAAGAGTCATATTTAGGAATATAATAACCTCCTAATACAAATTTTTGTCCGTCTTTATAAGTAACATTAGAAGAGGCTGCATCATTAAATCTGTTTGTTAATTGACTATTACTTTGAAAAGTAATTTCCGTTCCTAACATCCATTTATTTTTTTCTCCTAATCCTAAACCAAACAACATTCTTGTAGGTATAGATATTTTAGTATCATTCACATTAATATCTATATCATCATTCACAACTTCTGTTCCATTAGCTGTATAAGTAACTGTAGCTAGATTTCTTTCATTGCTAGAATTCAATCTTGCTTCAGGAGAAAATACAAAGCTAGCATATACATCTATTTTTTCATTCCATTTACGATTATACAAACCTCCAAAGTTAAATGATGCTCCAGAAATTTTTGAAATATTTCGCTCCCTCGATCCTAATTGCACTATTGAAAGACCTTCGATACTTTCGTTTTCAATATTACCAAAATTATATTGAACATCTGCACCAAAACTTAAATTTTTATTTACCGAATATGCTCCTCCAAAAAATACTTTATTAACATTTCCTTCTCCTGAAAAAGTCTTTTTTATTTGTTGTCCCTCATTATTTGTTGTTACATTTTGAATCTTGTAACCTACTGCACTATATGGTAAAACCCCAAACGAAGCTCCAAATTTACCCATAGGAATACCTATTGCTAAATAATCTAAACTTGTTCTTTTTGCTTTTCCATCTTCAGTTTCATTCTTTAGATTCGTAAAAGTTGTTGTACCTCCAACAGCTAAAGTTGTCAATTTTAAATGCGAATATGACGCAGGGTTTAACAGATTAAGACTAATACTATCTCCTTGAATACCCAAACCTCCCATTGCTCTTGAACTTTGTGTCCCTCTAAATTTCACCTCGCCTAATCCGTAGTAAGAATATGGTGAAGACGTATTTTCTTGCGAGTAACCAATAACACTAAATATAAGCGCTACAAAAACTATTAATTTTTTAGTCATTTTCTGTTTGTACATAAGTAAATAATAAGCTCAAACTCTCAATTAGAAAATTTGAATTGGCAAATATGGTGCTTTTTAATCTTTTAGCCAAAAAATCTGCATCGCCTCCTGTTAAAATTATTGTTAAATCTGTATATTTATGAAAATATTGTGAAGCAAAACCTTCTATCTCATGAATCACACCGTTAATAATTCCCGAATGAATTGACTCATTTGTTGAGTTTCCAATAAAAAAACCAGGAAGTTCTTTTTTTAATAACGGTAATTTTGCTGTGTAATTGTGTAAACTATTATATCTAAGATTTATCCCTGGAGATATTGCTCCTCCAAAATAATTATTTTCATCATCTATAAAATCGTATGTTATACATGTTCCTGCATCAATAACTAAACAATTTTTATTTGGAAATTGTATTGCTGCTCCAGCCATTAGAACTATTCTATCAATTCCTAAAGTTAATGGAGTGCTGTATTTATTAGAAAAAGGCAACTTCGTCTGAGGAGTTACAACCATTAAATCTGAGTTGTTTTTTATCAAATTAAAACAATCATTATCTAAATTTCCGACTGAAGAAGATATTGAATTTGATATTTTTGGAAAATCATTAAAAATTTTTTCAATTTTTTTTAAAGCTTCTTCTTTTAAGAAAACACCTTGATATAGAATCATATTATTCTCAAAGACAGCACACTTAATTCTTGTATTACCAATATCTATAGTTAAAAGCATGATTATTTTTTTCGGTTTGCAAATATACGAAATGATTTTTTCTTTAAAATGTTTTGGATATTTAAAAAAGCATCCTATATTTGCACTCGCTAAAACAAAGCAATGGTACCTTAGCTCAGTTGGTAGAGCAATGGACTGAAAATCCATGTGTCCCTGGTTCGATTCCTGGAGGTACCACAAAATTAAATTCTCAAGCGCACAGTTTACAGGTTTATTCCTGAAACAGTGCGCTTTTTTTATTAATCTAAATTATAAATAATGAGAATTTTAGAAACTCCATCAAACATTTTTGACACACAAATTAGCACAAAAAAACTCTTTGTGCCAATGAAACATAAATTCATTCTTAGAAACTACATAAATAAAGAAGGAGAGGCTCTTTTGTATTTACGTATAAATCACAAAAATAATCTTCATAAAATTTCTTTATCTCTTTATGCCAATCCAAATGATTGGAACGGTAAAAAATGTAGAATGACAGACAACTCACAAAAGAGTCAGGATTTAAATTTAATTTTAGATAATATAGATAGCAAAATTACTGCTATTAAAACTAACTACAGACTCTCTGAGAGACACTTAACTATTGATAAGTTTATTCATGAATTCAAATTTGGAATTCCTAGATTAGATTTTATTACATTTTGGGAATCACAAATTTTACTTCAAGAAGAAGTAGTTCATAAAAATACAGCTAAAAAAGAAAGATCTGTTTTTAAAAAATTTAAAGAGTTTAGATCTCAATTACTATTCTCTGATATAGATATAGAAATAATAAACAAATTCAAAGGTTTCATGATAAAAAGAAAAATGGTAAGTACCAGTATAAATTCAAATTTAAAAGTTTTAAAAAAATATTTGCGAATCGCTGAAGATTCTGGAATTAGAATGCCTCTTAATCTTCGTTTAATAAAAATTGGTAGCACAAATGGTAATCGAAATTTTTTAAATGAAAATGAACTTCAAAAGCTTAATAAATATTTTCATTCAGAATTTGTTAATGAAACATATAAAATTCCCTTGGCTTTATTTTTACTTAGCTGTTTTACAGGAATGAGAATTTCGGATATTCAAAATATTCAAAATAATAGTATTGCAGAAGGATCAATTAAGTTCACTTCTGTTAAAACTGGAAAAAATCAAAAAATTAAACTAAGCAATTATGCATTAAAAGTTATAGAGAGTGCTCCAGAAATATTCACAATAAAATTAACTGATCAATATATAAATAGAATTCTTAAAGATATATGTAAAGATCGGAAAATAAGTAAAGTTGTCACTTTTCATGTTGGCCGACATACTTTTGCAACAAACTACTTAAAACAAGGTGGAAAAGTAGAAGTGTTACAAAAGATATTAGCCCACAGCAATATAAAAGAGACAATGATCTATGTTACTATATTACAAGAAGATCAAGATAAAGAGATTCTGTTATTAGACAACATGAATTTAGATTAAGCTTTCAGTTTTAGCAGTAACTCTCCAATAAAGATGATTCATTCTTTCTTGCTCAAGTTCTGTAAAAACATGAAAATTATTATAAGCATATATTAAAGACTGAGCTGTTATACTACGAAATTTCTCAACAGATATAATAAAATTCCACTCAAAAGTTCTAGAATTAATAAGAAAAAACAGCCAGTCTTTATAATTTCTTGTGTAAATGCCAGGAATAAGCATGTTGGAAAGCTCATGACAAACAGGGTAAACGTATAGATTATCATCTTGATCGTCAACTGAATTAAAAAAAACTACACGAAGTTTACTTGTCTCTTGATCAAATGCTAATGCTGTTTTTATATCACCACGTTGAACGACTGGGTACGGTAGTAGATCTATCTTTATTGGAGTTGTATCTTTTTTTATGATATAATCATTAATTATAGATCCATTAATATCAATGAAAACACTATCATATTTATAAAGATCATGAGATTTCCCATCACTAAAGCTTAACTCATAAGATCGCTCATCATTATATTTAATTATTGGTTCTTCAATATCATTATTGGAAACATTAATTGCATTTGATCTGTCAAGTTGTGTTTGCACATAATTCATATAAATTATGTTACCTTCTAATCTTAAATCTAATTTTTTTAATATCATTAATTGAGCAATTAAATCCCCAAAAGTCATATCTGGAACTACTTGAGTTAAATTAATTTCATTCCTATCTAAAATTGATAAAATTGGAGTATTATCTGAATTTTTATATCTAACAGGAATAATTGACATATCAATGACATAAGGATAGTCCTCTAGAATAACTGGAGTAAGATCTCTTCTAGCCTCTTGCTTTTCGAATCTTAAAACATCCCCAGCTTCGAAATCGACATTTAAATCAATAGACGCATTTGGAGAAACGGAGTAGTACCCTAAGTTTGCTCCAGTTAGATCTGTATCAATTTCTTGATTATAAATGAGAATAGTTGTTGATGTTCCAGCACTAATTTTTGTCAGTTTATAACTAAGAGGAGTCATATATAAGAATGGTACAGGATGTTTAAAACGTTTATATTGAAATGATTTAATGTCTCCAAACAAATTATATGTTCCTTTTTTTTCGATGATCACTTCTTTAAAGAAATTAACAACTTCTGCATCAAGTGCAAAATTAACAAAAAAGAATCCTTCTGAAGATACATGTTGTGAAATTTCAATTTGAAATGGAATCACTTCTTTTTTTGTTTCTTCATAATAATTTCCATCACGAAATATAAGAGTTTTATTAAATTCATCAATACTCAAGATATCTCCCTGCAGGTCATAGCCATCACTTTCAAAACCTTTTTTAACCACATGCATTAGATAAGGTAATGGTTGCATTATGTTTCTGACTAAATCTAAATTTGTTGCTGAATCAACAGTATTTTCAACATAAAGGCCTTCTTTAATCTTATTTAAAACATTTTCAAAACTAGAAAACCCCTCAATTTCTTTGTATTTATCTGTATGAATCATTGGGAAGTTATAATTAACTGCGGGGTAATCCTGAGTTATAATTGTAAGTGCATGAGTTCTTATATCTGCTACTGTAAAATTATCTAGTTCTAAATCTGAAAGTTTTTTATCGAAACACGTAAGATTTTCAAGGCCAGAATAAATGACAGCTGAGACAAACTTTCCCTGCACATCTTCAACCTTTAAAGTTGCAGTTGAAATCATTCCATCTCGATATAATCGTCCTGAGAATTTAATTACTCCATTAAGTGAATTATAGTGAGCAGAATTACTGATTTTAGCCCACTCATCAAACGGAATTATAAAAGGAAATGAATAGTCTGAATTAATTTCTTTTTTAAACCATATATTCTCACTTACAAATGTAACTTTTAAGTGACTAAGATCTAGCTTAAAATCATTGTGGATAAATTGTAGCATCGGAATTTTCTAATATATTAAATTCAACATCAAAACTATTATCTTCTTTAAAAGTATCAGAAGGAGTCATTTTACTTGTATTTGAATCAACTTTAAAATAACTTCCTGATGAATTTTCAAAAGAACACCATACATTTTCACTTCTAATTATAGCATCTATTATTTTATGATCTGTCGGCAATAATTGACCTGTATTCACAACTACAGATTGATTATTCCAAGAGTGAACTTTTTGTTCGATTTCAAATAGATTTGAAAACACCTTATTAGTCACATGAGTATAAGAGTTATTTATTTTCATACGTCCAGTAAACTCAAAAGCTTCTATAATTCCATTATCATTTTCAAAGAAGAAATAAGTAGACGATACTCCTTCAGGAAAAACAAGAAATCGTTGTGTTCTAATCTCAAAATCATTAGATATCTGAATTTCAATTACATCTCCTGGTTTAAAATTATTTTTAAAGTGATAATAAGAATTAATTATTTTTGAAGGAGATGAAGAAAAAACTAAAACATTATATTCTTCCTGAAGCTGACCATTTTTAATGATTTTAATTACAGGATTACTCATGTGGATAAAACCTATTCCAATTACAGATTTAGGTGTAATTCTTGTAAACTCCTGTTGTTTTACGGTAAGCAAACAAAGATTAGAATCAGCAACATAAGGCTTATGACCTTTTATAAATTTTATCAAGTCTATACTTCCAGATCTAACGATATCATCACTATCATATTTTTTTTCGTTAAATAATACAGTTACTTCAGCTGGAGCATACTGAACTTTAGAATAGTTACCTTCTAATAAAGGAACAATTTCACTTAAATCTTTAATTTCTTCAAGCAACTGATGTACAATTGTACCAATGTGAAATTGACCTAATCCCTTGTAAAGAGGTAATTTATATTGTCTGGAGTAATTAATTTCTTCATATAAATTGAACGAAAAAATTTTTATTTGAAGATCTATTTCTATAAAGGTTGGATCGACCTCCTCAGAATTAAATTCTAAGTAATCTAGAGCTTCAGTAAATGACACTTTTCCTGGAAGAAATGGATGTGTTACAAAATCATGTAAATTCAATGTAATCTCTACTGTTTTTGTTTCGGTTTCATTGGTAATTTCCAGTAAAAAAAAATAAGATCCTGTAGGCAAATGATTGTAATTTGATACTGTAAGATAGATATCTGTAAGACCATTTCCTTGAATTGGAGAAGCTTCTAGCCAAATAGGTAAATTTTCATTTACACTCCAAACCGTAGGAGAAATAGTGTTTACCAGTTGTGAAGGTGGTAAAGTAGCATTTCTATAAGCTTCAAAAATAATGGTATCTGTACTTACAAAAAATGAATCTGTAGTGTCGAAAACCTCCAATTGAACATCGAATGTTTTCGAATTTCCTGTACCATAATTTAAAGTTACTTGAAAATTATAACTTCCAACAGCTAGAGAAGATATTCCAGGACCAAAAGATATCTCGAGAAGAGAATAGTTTATTGATGCAGTTACGGCGAATAAAAGTAAAGGGTCACTAACAGCAACAGTAAAAGGAACATTGTGATATACTGTCACATCTCTAACGGCAGGCAATGTTCCTCCTGAATAATATGAAAAATATAACTCATTCAATAAATTTAAATTCCAAGTATATTCTAATAACTCTGTAGCGATATTGACAACTTGTATTTGAAAATACATTGCTTGAGCGATTATAAATTCTCTCAAACCTGTATCTGGATTTATAGCTGACAACGTATAATCAGCCTGTGCAAAAAAAGTTCCTAACGATAATAAATTGAAATTCACAAAGGAAAAATTAAGCGTTTTTTCATAAAATATTAAACTATTTTGTTCTTGTGGAACTCCTAAATCAGTTGTAATATCGAAAAGACCTTCTACTTTTATAATTTGTGGTGATGATCCAAATGCCATTGCTACATTTAGTTCAAAATCTGTATAATTAGCATAATAAGATATTAATTCATAAGCTGGTAATTTGACTTTTATAGCAGTTACTGATGGTAAAGAGCTTCCCATTTGCCAAACTAGCTTAAAAATAGGAGATGGTGTAAATTCCCAAAAAATTATAGTAGAACTATTCTGAGTTGAATATAAGTTACCTGCATTATTTGACACTATTATTCCCATATTGGCACATTTAATTGTTTTACATATATTCCTCCTATATTTTTAGAAATAAGAGGAATTGATGAATATTTGATTATTATCAATTTACCATTAATAAGTATTTGAATTTCATAATCTTGAATGATTACTTGACTAACTTTGAAGTTATTATAACTACTTTTAAAAAAATTAAAAATAGTCATATTAGCAGTTATTAATTCAACTTTTGAAATAGTTGTGGTAAAAGTTACTCCTTGTAACAACTTAGCCACATCACCATCTACCAGTAATTCAGTAGTTACGATTTCTTCAGAAATTACATTTATTAAAAATGTGAAAATCTGATTAAGCGAAGTGTTTATTACTGGATCTTCAAAAATTTCATTTTTTGAAAAAATTTCATAATATTTTATACTCATTTTCTTGCTGAATTTTCGATTAACTCTAGTTCTTGTATTTTTTTTCTAATTTTTTTAGCAGTTGGAATATCGACTTCTAACCATGCGATTAATCCTTCTTTTAATTGTTTCTCGATTAAATCTGAATTACGATCTATAATCTTAGCCAAGTATAATTCTACATTTGAAGCTATAGATTTATTATTTAAATTTTCAGTTTCAGTTCCTGAAGAGGAAGAAGAAGGAATAATTTTGCCCGTTCGTTTTCCTTCTATATAACTCATAATGTCTGGCATTGCTGGATCATCATCATAGAGAACATCGGCTGGAATAACATATTCATCCTGATGCGTAACTCCTGCTACTTTATTTCTATTTCCTCGAGGCGTAAAACCACCCATTTTATAACCTTTCTCTGGTAAAGGTTGTCTTAGAACTGTAGCAAGTTGTAAAGCGCCTAAAGCCGAAACTACACCAGTCATAATTCCAGCACTTACACCAAAGTCAAATTTTGGTACCTGAGCCCAAATACTCATAATAGCTTGAGCAGTATTGGCAACAATTTGAGCAGCTTGGAATATTTTTTGCCTTTTAGCTTGTTTGTACTCTATTTCAGCTTTTTTTCGATTTAATTCCTCATCTATCTTAGCAACTCTAGCAGTATAGAGTTCTTGAGAAATCATACCTTTTTCAAGTTGATCAGATAATAATTTCTTTCTTCTATCGGCTGATCTTTCAAATTTTTGTAAAGTTCTAGCCTCACCTGCTGCCATAAAATCGAAATAAGAACTAAAAGCATTTTTTAAAGCTCCAGCGACCATTTGAACAGCGGCTAATTTTTCTGCAAACGTTTCTAAACCATCAAATAGAGCTTCCCATTTACCAGCATCAAATCCTAATATATCTATTCCATGATTTTTTGCTTCATCAAAAGTTCGTGATTCAGCTTCGTCAGGTGGAGGAACTAAACCTGCAAGCTTATTTTCTACAATTTCTAAATTTTTAACAATCTCATCTCTTTGTTCATCAGAGAGGAATGTATTTCCCATACTAAGATCTAAAGCAAGTAAACTTTGATATTGTTTTACAACCTTATCAAGGTTAGCTTTTTCCATCTCAAATTTTTCAGTGAGATGTTGTTTTTGAATTGCCTTTTTAGCTTCCTCAAGAGAAGTAATGCCATTAATCTCTTTTTCAGACAATGATTTTGAAAGGATTTCTTTTGCATCATCTAAACTCTTAATTCCATTAAGTTCATTTTTTTGCTTTGTATCTAATCTTAGTAAATTTCGTTGATGCGCTTCTTCTTCTCTTTTAAATTCTTCAGCTAAATATTTCTCCTGGAGTTGGCCTATTTTTAGATTGCGAGTTTGTTCCGCTGCTATAATAGTATCGTTATAGGCTTGATTAATAGCAATTTTTTGGTTTAAAAGGCCTTGTAATCTTTCTGCTTCTCCTTTATTGCCTGAATTTTTAGCAGCATCAATTTGTTTTTGAAGTTCCTTTAATTCACTTTCTTTGAAAAGATGAGAGCGTAAATCTTCAATTTTACGATCATATTCCAGGTTAATTTTTGCCTTTTCTTTTTCGTAACCATCAGCCATTAATTCTAACTGTGCATCTTGAAAAGCACGTTGTGTGGCCAATAATTGTTTATCTAGCGCTTCACGTTCTTTTAATTGTTTTTCTAGTTCAGCATGATGTTTTTTAGCTGCATCTGCTCTTAACTTTGCTTCTGCAGCTAATTCTGCTTCTGTTTTTTCGGTATTAATTTTTACTGATTTTGGAATGTATTTTTGAACAGCTTCAATCTCTGCTTCTAAACGCTTTTGCACTTGAATTTGACTCTCTGACGCATCCCAACTACCAGCACCTGAAGAACTATATTGTTTTCTTAGCATTTCGAGACGTTCTTGACGCACTTTTTCAAGATTAAATTCTTTGCCCATAGACTTTTCACGACGTTTAATATAATCATCAAAAGCAGCTAAGGCATCTGTTGTATAATTATTAATAGCTGTTTTTTCAGAGTCTTCTTTGGCTTTTTCTTGCATAGATCCAAAGCCATTAGTAATTTCATAAATTAATGAATAAAAACCTTGCTTAACCTGATTAAACATTGTGATTAAATCATTTTTCCAAAGTTCAAAACCTTCCGATTGAAAAAGAGCATCTTGAGTTTCTATTAATAATTTTTGAGAAGCAGCTACTTCATTTAACGACTCTTGTAAAGGAGTTAAAGCTAAGGTTTGCAATTTATAACTTCGCTCAACAGCTTGAAAAATTTTCAAAGCGCCTCCAGCATCTTCACCAGCTCCACGAAATAGATCCGCTGTTAATTGCTGCGCTGTTTTGGCATTTAAACCTACACGTGTAGCTTCTTCAGCCATTAATTTTAATGCCTCTTTTGCAGATATAGATCCATCTTTTACACCTTTTAAAATCTTATCTGTAAATTCTTTTCCATAAGCATCCTCTAAAGCATCTTTAGTAGCTTTAGTTTGTTCATTTATAGATAACGAGAATTCTTTGATAGCATCGGGTAATTTATCGGAATAAATACCTAAATCAAAACCCGCATTTATAATTCCTTGAAATTCTTCAACAGAATACCCCGCTTGTGCAAAAAAAGTGGAATATTCTTTAATAGACTGTAAATATTCATCGTTATACTGAGCACCAGCGACTAAATTATTTTCTATCTTATTCAAAGCTTCTTCAAAAGAAATACCGAATTCATTGACCAGCACATTAGCCGTATTTAAAGTGTCTTCGAATGGTTTCCCATAAATTTGCTCAATTACTTGTGCCTGTATTCTTGCTTGATTTAAAGCTTCTCCTGATAATTTAGTGATAGCTTCAGTTGTTCTTGTCGCTTTTGCTAGTTCTTCATTATAATTTATCCATTCTTTTGTAGCTTTTGCAATTCCTGCAAGTATTACAATTGTTGCGCCTATCGGTGTTTTGACGAAAGCCCATGCCGCTTTAGCAGTTGCTTGCAAACCAAGCTTAATAGCCATTAATCCTTCCTTTACCTGTAAAAGATTACCAGTTCTAAGACCTGTAAACAAATTAGAAAAAGCTTCTTGAGCAGCTCCTAACTCTTCAGTTGTATCTTTTGCCGATTTTGTAGTATCATCGAAGCCTTTTTTTACACCATAGATATCATCTTTAAATTCTTTTTGAACGGCTTCTAAATACTTATACTCCTTATTTAGTTTGTCGAGCTGATGTTGATAGTCCGCAGAACCTTTGTTAAGGCCACGCATTTGACCTCGCACTTTTGCCATTTCACGATTAACACCTATGAGCGAATTTGTAACTTCTCGATCATTAATGTAGATGTTTAACCTTCTATTTACATTTTCTCCAGCCATTAGAAATCAATTTTAGAAATGACAACTACAGCTCTGTTTTCTGCTAAATCTGTGGCTAATTGTTCTAAGGCTGGTTGTGAAGCTCTCATAGCTATGGCCAGATGACCATATTTTCTATACTGTCTGTTTTTTTTATGCGAGCTAACAGTCGCAGCTGATCTATTAAAGGAAGGAACAGTAACTGCCTTTCCATTTACATGCCTAGTATAAGATTTTACTTGGCCGCCTGATCGAGAAGTATTGCCAGTGGTTCCAGTCTTGCTAGAGCCAAAATGATTTTGAAAAGAATATCGTGGAGAGGTAAGTGTAAGCCTGTCTAAATTATCAGAACGATATTTAGCTGTGACATTTGTTTTGTACATTTTGCCAGTTCTACGATTAAACGTAGACTTAATGGCTGTGCGAAATGCAGCTCTTAATTTATTTGCTGCAGCATTTCCTGCTTTTCTATCGGTTGTATTTTGCATGCTCTGTAATTTTGATGCAAATTCCTATTTATAGAAAAGAGAAAAAAGGACATAAAAAAAACCACTCCTAAGAGTGGTTTGCCGTAAAAAGTTATAACTGTCAAATAATAACTATAGTTCTACAGCTAAAAGTTCTTTTCCTAAAGAGTGTAATGCTTTTTCAATCTTTTCTCTTTGTTCTACACGTGGCTTTCGATGTCCTGATGTATAATGCTGTATTTGTTTCTGATTTATGCCTGTCATTTTCTCTAAAGCAGAGTTAGTAAAAATCCCTTTGTAATAATTTAAAAGACTAACAGCATCAAATTTATAAGTTAAATAATAATCATCCAATAATTCTCCAGGACAATTATCTAATTCCTTTAATGTATCAATTGCATCTAAAATAGATTGTTTGCATTCTTCAGCCGTATCTCCAGCTCCGTAAATTCCCGAAACATTTTCGGCATAAGCACCAAATGAATCTGAACTTTTTTCGATTATAATTTTTATTTCTTTCATTTTTTTAATTTGTTTTAAGAAATGGGTTATAAACCCATTTCTTTTTTTAAACTTTTTTCTAATCCTGTAGGCATTTCTTTTGACCCGTGATTTGGAATTACTACTGTTTTATTTTCCTTTTCCCAAATTTCGTGACTTCCTTTACCCTGTCGGAGAAGTTGCCAACCGTTGCGCTTGGCTAACTTAAAAAACTCATTGTATTTCATAAGAACGTTGTTATTATTTGACTCTTCAAAGATAGTAAATTTACTATCATTAAAAAAGTTTTTTAAGGAAATTCGATGAACTGCAATAAATTTTAACAGTTAGGTATAAAAAAAGCGAGAAGTGTACAAAGTTTCTCGCTTTCCTGTCCAAAATTTAAAAAGAAATCATGAGTGATTTTTACGTTTAAAGTACCAATAAAATTCTAGTGGGGATTCTTCTTTGGGTTCAAAATTTAACTCCTGTAGAGCTTCATAGATGAGATGTTCATCTACTGCATTATCTGGAAGTACCTTTTTTAAATTACACACTATTTCTTTTGTAGTGTATTTAAATTCCACACTGACCATGTCTGCTGGTTCGTAGCTATCACAGATTAAGCGTTTCACTTCTTCCTTGTAATTGATTATATCTGGCATGGCATTAAGTATTAAGTTTGGGAAACATACAATGCTGTATATTATCGGAATGCACATCATCGATACTGTCTAGATTTTCCAGCAAATTGCACATTGCTAGATAAAAAGGTGTCAGCCTTTTGGCTGTAAAGTTTTCGACTTCATCATTTGCAGCATTAGCCACACAGGATGTAAACATCTCATGAAGGAACATTCTTTGATTGCGAAAATTAACACCACATTCTACAATAGGCTGGATAGCCTGTTCCACTGTTAATGGATTCTCTTTTGTGTAAGTCATAACAAAAAAAATTATAAAGCAGACCCTTGCTTTAGGTTTGACTTACCGTTCTAGGAACGCATTCCTAATCTTTCAACTAGGATAACCATTGCAAGGGCTTGCTTTTATTTAAAAAAAAATGTTCAATAGGAAATCCTAATAAACGGTAAGTCAAAACAAAGATATATTTTTTTATAATACAATGGTGCGTTCACCCCAAAAAAAAGTAACACTAAAGTAACGCTATATTTTACCAATCTTTAGCTTTGCTTTCTAAGGCAGCTATTAAATCAGGAAGTTTTTCATTAATAGTTTTTATCCATTTCTTTTTAGCTGATTTTATATCTTCTAGAGGCACACTTCCAAATCGTTTGTCTTCAATTATAAATTTATTAAAAAGAACTTTATATTTTCCTTCTTTAAAATCAATAGTTAAATTATATCTAATTTCCATAGGAGTTCCCATAATCAACTTAGTAAAAAAGCTTTGAGAAGTAATTTTATCAGTTGAAAAAATAACATCCTTATAGTTAAGATCGTTAAGTTTTGATTCAAAAGAGCTTGTTAAGAATTCAATCGTTTCGGAACTTTCTTTAATATATTCATATTCATAAATTTTGGTTTCAGAATTTAATATTAATTCTTGAGCAAAAACTCCTGAAGAAAAAACAACTAGGACTAGTAAAATAAATTTTTTCATGTTTTTTTGAATTTTGTGTTTTAACAAAAGTATAAAAAAAACCACTCCGAAGAATGGTTTTAATTATACCGTGCAGAACTGATCACCATCTGACCATTTATCTGGAGTAACCACAAGTGGTTCTGAATTTTTTAAATCGAAGTGAAATTCCATTCCAAAGAATCCTTCAGCTTTATCCAGTTCTATTTCACTATAATGAACCGTGTCTTTTTGAAAGTTGTCATAAAGCCATCCTATTGCAGGATTCTTACTTTCTACATTTATCCTAGACAGGATTTCTAGGCCTATTACTTCAGCTGCATTTATGGCCGCTTTTTGTGCTGGAAAATCTTCAGCTTCTATCCCAGTAAAGCAAATAGAAAAAGACAAAGTTCTGTCATTAAATGTGCGCTGCATATTTCCAGATAGCTTACCTTGGTAATTAAAAAGGCATAAGAACGGAGAAGCGATACCATCGACAGAACTCATTCGACTATCTAATTCTGTAGTTGAAGTTCCAATATAATCATTTATATCTAAATGCTTATTTGCTAATGATTTAAAGTAGTCATCTACTTTAGTGTATGATAAAATTCTATCCATGTTATTTCTTTTTAGCTAAACGTTCACGCTCTCTTTGTCGAATGATGCTTTCTTCATATATTTTGAAAAATTGTGCAGCATTTGCCTGTTCGGTTTGTTGCAAATTTCCAAACACCTGTATTTCATCCATTGCCATTGCATGTATTATCTTCTCAAATGGCTGATATGCTTTTTTATTTTTTTTTGCAGCTTCAGGAGTTTTCTCTTCATCTGGAGGTTTTGGAAAAATAATAGGATGCCTCTTACTAAACAGTTGCCTACAGCCTTGATAAGCTAGTGCTATAATTAACTTATCGGCTAACGGAATTTTATCGGTAAGATCTGCATTTACAGGCAACAATAACTTATTAAAAGGAGCTCTAATATCTTCTGGAGAAGGTGAAGGAGATTTTTCACGATATAGAACCGCTGCCAATCGATGTAGATCTACATCTTTTTTTCCGTTGATCCAATTATAAAAAAAGGTATCGGCATAAGACATCTCATTAATGGTGATATTTGATAATCTTTTTCCTGGACCATAAACGTAAGTTTTACCTATTTTAAATTTTTCTGGAAACTTGGTTAAATATTCTTCTTCTTCAAAAATGAAACCGCAGTATTCCTCCAGAACTAAAAGAGGAACCTGAGTAAAAAGATAAAAAGATTTTATATAACCTTTAAGAGATCGCTTAGGCATTAATAGAATAGAAATGAGCATCGAAATAAATAATCGATGCGGCATCTTTTCTTTTGAAAGCGTAAGTTTTCCTATGCGCTTGAGTTGCCATTCGGTTAAATCATTCCATTTTTGTGGAATTGTATAACTAATCCTCATTGAAATGGTTTTTGGTTTCTCTTACTATTTTTTTTTCTAGTTGCATAATTTCAGCACATACTTTTCCAAAATCTCGAAACAAAGTATCACTAACTGTTGACATCATTTCTATATGAGAAAATAACGTCGCTTTTTTAATTCTAAGATTACTTAATTTTTGTTCCATTATACTTGTGGAATTATTTTTATTGCTTTATCAATTTTTTTTGAAATCAGGTAAAAGAATAGAATCATTGTGAAAAATAAAAACAAGAAAACTATTCCAACAATTCCAAGAATCAATTTAGTATTATCAGTTTCTTTATTCTTCTGATCGATAGATAAATTGTCTTCTGTTTGCTTATTTTGATTAGTGTCTTCTTTAATTTTTTCCTTTATATATCGTGTATTATTAATTATCCGAGTATTCCAAACCGTATCTTTTTTGCCGTTATTTTGGAAAAACATCGGTTGTGATAGATCCACAGGTTCTAAAATATAATCATTTGAATTGATCCAACGATTAGTATTAGAAGATGTGTTTGTGTTTTCAGTAGAATTAGATTCCAATTCTACATTCGTTTTGTCTTTTTTTATTGATCCACAGGAAATGGACAGAAAAAAACAAATGATGTATATTAGTTTTTTCATATTACCATCTTGCTTTAGTTCCTCGAACATCATAATGTACAAATCCATTGTAAACACCTATACCACCTTCTTTCATTTTTCCAGCTTTAATTAATTTTTCTATTACAGATGCAAGTTGTTTAGGTGTTTTACTTTTTACATTTATATCTGCTGCTTTTGCGACTAAATGTTCACTGTTTTTAACACCTCCAACTTTTGCATTCCAAAAAGGAGTTCTATAGCCTGAGCCAGTTATAAAAACGGGTTCATTTAAATAATCTCTAAGAATTTGTAAATTATTAGCTAGTTCTTTAACGTTTGATATATAAATTTCTGGTACAGCTGTACCATCATTACATCTAAACTCATCTAATATAAAATTTTTTGTTAGTTGCATATTATTCTTTTATTTCATTTTTAATTTCTTTGTAAAAACCAATCATTTTTTTAATTCGATGCCAAATATTAAAACCGCATTTAGGTAGGTTCTCATGAAAAATAGAGAAGCCTTCATTTAAAATAAATATCAAAATAAAAAAAGTAGCTAGATCTATTTCAGCGTCTGAAATTCTTTTATAGCTAATGTTTTTTAATAAAAAAGTTTTTTGAAAATTATAAATAACTAGAGGTGTTCCGCAATAGACAATTATTTTGATAAACATTTTTTTAAACTTGTCTGATGAAAAACCTTCTCCTTTGCCAAAAAACCAACGATCTTTTTTATCCGATCTTTTCCAATCATTGTAAGACGCAAAAAGACCTGTAATTAAATCAGCAACAAAAAACCAACATAGAGCATAAAAAGCGCTCCAGATATTTACAATTATTGCAGTTGGAACTGTAGTACCAACTAAGTATAAGCCTATTAATGGTTTTTTTAAAATTTCTCCAAAAAGAGAGAATTTCGGTATAGCAGTATTTAAAATTTCTGTTATTTTCATATTGAATTATTGATTGATTTTTGACAATGATTTTTATCTAACTTATCCAGGAGAAAAGAGATAAATTTTCCAAACCAACTAAGTGTATTATCACGTTGATTTTTACCCAGTGCACTACTAATAGTTTCATTTATATTTCCAAATTGGTAACCTCCTTTCACTTTCATTGTAACATTTAAAAAGGTTCTGAAATTTCGATTCCCGAACTTATCCAGATCAATAGCAGTTTCAAGAAAATAAGCATTGCTCATTCCATTTTTAATTGTAACAATTACCCAATTAATAGGTGTAATGATAATCCAAAGTATTGTAGCTATTATATAAAGTATTATTCCCATTTTAATCTTCGTAATTATTCGTTATATAATCATTTATTAAAATTAGCGCCAAATCATAATAAGGTTGCACATAAGGAGGATAAGGACTTACTTGTAGAAGCTTGTGACGAGCTGTTTTCCAATCGCCAGTACTCGAAATCTGATCATAAGCTATACTTAAATTATCTTCAATTACAAATGCTTGCTCTTCAGTAATTAAATTTTCATAAATATCATTTACAACTTTTGCTCTAAAATTTTGATACGCATCCCATCCATTTATTTTATGAAATTCATATTTATTTTTTATTTCTATAAGTTTTAATTCTAATTGTGAATTCTGAATTTCCTCTGAAGTGCCTTCAAACAATTCTATAGAATTTCCTTGACTCAACCATTCAATAAAAGTCAAATACAACTGGTTAGAATCATCAAATGGAATCAGCTGATAAATTCCATTTTCTATCATATATATTTTTTCTGAAATTATAGACTTAAGATATATCATGACGATCTTATTAATGTGTGATTAGAAAAATGAAGAGTTAAAAAAGTTGAGTCTATGCCATTATTTAACCACAGCTGAAATGCGAGTCCATCTGTAACTACTGGTAAATCCTCTGTTATTGTAATTTCAGAACTTATTACATTATTGAGCAAATTTAGGACTCTAAAAGAACAATTATTAGAGTTTTTTTTATTCCAAATTTCAATAATATATGTATTGTCATCTGTAGAATTAATCGAAAAGTCAGAGCCTAAATCTGTTTTTGTAGCAATACCTGTACTATCATTATTTATGATTTGTAAATTAAGATCTAAAGAGTCTATTGCAAAACCCAAAATATTAGTCAAAGAACTTGGATTGACATTCCCAATAGACGAAGTACTATCTGTTAATCCAAAAAAGAATCTACCGTTTAGAGACAAATTAACATTTACTTTCGCTGAAACGTAGAATCCCAACCCCACAGAAACATTTTTCCACGGCCAGACGAATGATGCTGTATTTCCAGCTACATTAGCACATATTGATCGCCTTAAATTCCAAGTTGAATAAGGAGAAGTATTATAATCTGCACTTAAATTTGCAGTCAAATAAGCAGGAGTACCTATAGTTGATGGATTTAATGGGTATCCAATATTAGAGAAAGAACTACCAGTTACTTGGCACATGTATAAATCTCCTTTTGCTTTAAATAAATTTTCGACATCAACATTTGTAGAAGTTACCCAACTTCTAAATTTTTCGTTTATCCCTGAATCACTATATAAAAATGTGATGTTTTCATTTGGAGGAAAAACTAAATCTACTCCTCCTTTTAAAAAAAAAGGAATATTACCAGCAGAATCTTCTAAATTATTAATGGTAAACGCCACTCCTGTTTTATTGAAAATTGTGATTTCTTTATTGTTGTAAGGCTCTTCGGCGGAAAAAACGCCAGTTATGAGAGTTTTTTTAAATCCAGATAACGACACCAAAGAAGAATTCGTCAAAGTATAGTAAGAGCTTCCATCTGGACGTAATTCTATAACAGCATTAGATCCTGAAGCAGGATAAGCATAGCTATTTGAAAAAATTTTTTTTACAAATTGACCACCAACTAAAGGAGGTGTAGCATCTCCTACTTCAGAATCAGTAACTAAGAAAAAGGTATAATCTAATGTATTATCAGGAACTGGATCAATAGCAGGATTTTCTGAAGCTTCGACTCCAGCAATTCTTTGAAAAGTGTTTGATGTATTTAAAACTATTCTATCCCATCTTTGCATGCCAGATACTGCCAAAGGAATATTAATAATTACTTCTGCAGGATTTGTATATTCAATTCCAGAGATGTCCCAAACAGATGCAGCTGCAGCTGTAAAGACTTCATCTACTTTTGTAAATCCATTATCGTCAATAATAGTATTCCTGGTATCTATTCCAGTAATTGCAGATTGAATCTGTGTTAATATATCAGCGGCTAGTGCTGCTGCATCTTGAGCAGTTTGCGCAGAATTCTCATCGACACGAACTTCAATTAACTCAGGAATAATGGCTTCTTGAATATTTACTTCGAAATTATTGCTCATCGTGTTGCTGATTTTTTAACTGTGATTTTTCCTTCTAGATAGTAATTATTATTAGCAGCTCCTACAAAAAGGATATCATAATAATAAGTCTCGTTACATAGTTCTTTTGTTTGAGCAGCTGTAAATGCAACGGCCAAAACGTTGTTGTCGGATCCTGAAATGGTAAGTCCTGAAACTGTATCTAAAGAAATGATTGCAGATGATTGTTTACTTGGTTTAACCTGTAGTTTAATACTAGTGTATAATGTAAGATCGAGTGGCAATTCATTTTTAATGAAAGATAAATCTACATTATGATCTTGATTTTGTCTAACTGAGAAATCATATTTACCTATAGTCCCTCTCGAGATTAATTGATCATTAAATGATTGATCGACACCTTGAACCGATATAGGTCTAAAAACAACGCTAGAAGAAGCGTTTGAACTTAAAGAAGACAATGTTCCAGCTTCTGCAAGTTGTTTAATGAAAACCGCCTCTGAACTATCTTCAGCGATTAACTTTATATCATCTATTCCGTTTGGAGTTGCAATTCTAACTACACGCATTTTTTATTTTTTTATAAAACTATTTCGGTTTTCATTTTTTAAAAAGGACATTACAGAGCTAGTCCAGTTTTTAATTTTTGGATCTTATTTGCCAATCCAACTTCTGTCTTATCTTCATAACAGACAAAGATTGTAGGATTGTCTACAATTATTTTTTTAAGTTTCTTGAGATATTCGTTTCCAGAATTTTCCCTGTCTTTTCTTAAACGCTCGAGCTTTGCTTCATCGAGTTCCATTTTATTTCTTTCCCAAGGCAATTCTTCTGAAGAGACGACTAAAGAGCTTTGAGTTACGGAAAAAGTTCCAGCAACAGCTGCTTTAGAAATTGTAAATGAAACAACGGCCATCTGCAGTAATTTTTGAGATCTTAAAACGACAGAATCAGTTGATGAAGTTTTCAAAAAATCAAGTGTACATTGGCCTAGCATAGTAAGAATAAAACGTTCTTCAACTTCTGTCATATATGGCTTTAATGCCAGGAATGTTTTTCTTGAGTTTCCGATATTGAATAAGTCGTTGAAAGTTTTTGTATGTCGTACAATTCCTTCTTTGAAAATTGTGTAATGATCACTAGCAACCCATTCTGAAAAATCAGCTGTATTTTCTTCCATGATCTCAAAAGCAGAATCAAGAGCTTCGTTTGCTGTTTCTATAAGTGATCGTTTTAAATCACGAACATCTTTCCAGTCAGCTGGAGAAGCATCTTTGTTTTCTGTAGTCTTCAAACCGTGATTAGTGATCTGTAAGTTTATTACTGGAAGAGCTAATAATAAAGAAAAATGTGCCGCAGCTTCAGCAATTAATAATTTAACTAAATTTATAGGAGCATCACTGTCTTCATCGTAAGGATGAATTATAATTGAGTCATACTGTTCACGGCCAATTAAGGAAATGATATATTTTCTCTCAGCTCTTTTAGTATAAGGAAGGACTTTTTTAAAGTCAAACGAAGCAGATACAACTATATGCTTTTTTAAATCTTCTATTGTGTTAATTAACTGTGCCATTAGTTTACTATTGTATTTTGGCCAGACTTATCTTTGTCGAGCGTTGTTAGAATCATATTTGGAAAACAACCTTCAAGGTTAGGATCCCACAAATTAAAATCTCTAATTAAATCCCATATTTCGAGCGTGATTTCTCTACGAGGTTTAAGATTAGCGCAAAGAATGTTGTAAGCTTCTCTTTTATCAGAACCAGAACCTGATAGATTTTTCCCTCCAGGAATACCTAAACCGATAATACAAGGATCAACTCCTAAAGCAAAAAGAATTTCAGAATTGGCAGCGGATGAATCTGGCAAATATGACCCTTCCTGTAGATTATTATCGATGGGAACAACTTTAATCCCTTCGACAAACTTTCCGTTTTCTTCAAAAATGGGAGAAATTAAAGAGCGACCTCCTGCAGAATTACCACTCATGTGATCATCGATAGCTGTAACAAGATCACTTCTTAATTTCTGACGTTTATCAGAATCAAAATCATCCCATTCTTCCTTGTAATAATTCTCGAAGTACATTTCTGAAACATAGATCACATATTTTATATGCGCTTGTTGCGCAAAAATTGCTTGCTTCAATTCAGGAACTGAATTCGCAACATCCATCCATCCATTACGATCAACAGCGTGCCAACCTGGTTTAGGATAATAAGATTCATCTATTAGAGGATAATAAGAAGGATATATAAATTCATATATTTTGCTCTCTTGACACCAAAGCCTTACTTCTTCAGCTGTCATATATGGATCTACAACAGGAATAGGCATTGAATATTTTAAATTTTCATTACTCCAGTCAGAATTGATCCATACATTTTTGATAACACCATCATCTCCCATTTTCTCGAAGCGACACCATGCAGCTTTTCTTCTTCTAACTGAAGTTATTTTTTTAAAATCTTGTGAGACAATGAATGAAGCAAAACCAATACTGAACAGCGTTTGATCTGATACGATTTCATACCAGAACTTATTCAGTTTTGAATTTTTATAAAACGACTGAATTTCAGGATAACTTAAAAAAGGAACAGTCTTTTTTACTGAAGCTCCATTTTCATCTGCAGATTCTAACTGCAGTTGAAATCCACTACCATAGTGTGCATTTTGCAAAGCACCGACACCTCCAACAGCTGATCCGTTTTTTAAATATTTTTTATTGTAAAAGGTTTGAGGATATAAATTATCAGAACCCCAAGGAATAATTTCACCTTTGACTTCTTGATTAGCATTATCAATAAGTATTGATTTAGGCTTGACAAATTCAGTTTTCAAATTTGTCATTGCTATTGTAGACTTTCCTATATGTACGCCTATTGAATTAAAATGTTTCATATTAATAAACTACTTGCATTTCGTTAAATTTAGTTATGTACCGAATTTTTATTTTTTTAATCTGACCAGATGGAAGCTCAATATTTCTTGTTAGATTATCCCAATGATTAGGATTAGTTCTGGATCTAGTTTTTCTATAAAAATGAGAAGCTTCGATAAAGGGTTTCCCTTTTAATTTATCACCCATTAACAACTTAGCATTTTTATAGATCATCAAAACGCCTCCACGTTTATTGTTTTTATTAAATGTTCGAACTTCTAAATCAAAAGCAATTGGCTGGCCAAACGCATTTTTAGTTTTCATCATTTCAAGAACCTGTCTCAAAAAAATATGTTTTTCCATAATTCAAAATTCGGGTTACCAAGTTTTTATTAAAAGGACATAAAAAAAATGAGTGTAATTGTTCCTTCAGTATCATTATAAAAAACATAACTATTTAATATTCAAATTTTTAAGCATAAAAATTATTTTTTATTTTCTCAAATTTCGCAATTCTGCCGGCCTGCCCCTGTTCTACATCTACACTTTCCTTTTTCAAATTGAGCGAAATATGCTCAGCTCTCAGCTGAGAGCTGAATTTTGATTAATTTCATTTCATTGTTTGACCTTTAAATAAAGGAATCGTGCCTTTGTCTTGATTGTCAGCAAGCAATCGCTGCACTTGTTTATGATACCTCCAGTAAAGAGGAATGTCGAACGTGTCACTAAAGTGAGTGGCATGCTCTTGAGGCGTAGTCTTAGACTTCTCACTTCGTTTATCTTTAACGATAGTGTTAGGTTGGTTACCTTCCATTGCTGGAGCATTCTCTAACGATACAATCAGATCAGGACAATTGTTTTCGTTTATCTCGATAAGAGGTAGACCATTAACCCCTCCATATTTCAAGATATAATTAAGTACTATAAACTTCTCATTGTGTGGTGGGTTCTCATGTTTCCTAGTTTTATATAAGACTTTCCATCCATTACGTTTGAATGCAGCTCCAGCCTGTTCAGCAAAGGTCAGCTTAGAATTAGGTGTTTTACTGTTACCATTACGATCATAATAGAACTCAATTACATTATTACCTTTCTTTAATGGCTCATAGTATGGAGCAAACTCCTCATCAATTAGATCATCAATAATCTTTGGACTGATCACATAAAAGGTTTTTAGACATCTGTATCGTTCGCCCTGGTCTTGAGATACTGTCATGGTCATGATGTTACCCCAGTCAATAGTAACAATTAAAGGTTTACTCTTCATGTAATCAGTGTCCTGTCTGCAGGTAAAGTCTTTCTTAGTCGCCTTAACACCAACCTCCTGAAGATAAACATTATCATAAGCATATCGATAATAGTGTTTCTTAGGATCTAAAGAAGGATAGAATCCTTTAGTTGTTTTCTTTGGTCTTATATTCTTAATCTCAGCATCATAATGTATATCTGATGGTGCTTTATCTCGCATACGTTCAAACCAATCCTTAGATAAGTTATGTTTATTGGCAAATGCGTTCGCTTTTACGAAAACAACCTTCCACGGTTCTTTTATAGCCACTTTCTCCAAATCAGTAAACCATTGCCCTTTTTGAGTCATGGCTACAGAGGAAGCATATATTTCTGCATTACAAAGAGGCTTATCTTCATAAAGACCTCCACAAGTTGAACGGTTGGTAGTTTGAACATTATTATATAAACGTTCAGCATCTAACAATACTGCTTCATCTCCAATTACAATACTTGAATTAATTCCACGCCCTGCATTAGGCATGTCATTCGAGACCATAATAAATATAAAACCATTCGAAAAATGAATTACATTATCCCAGCGTGAAGGAGATTGAAAAGGCATCTCATAACCAAGATTCTTTCCGCTTCGACCAACTACATAATCGATATGCTCATATAATCCGAACATTTCCAAACCTTCTTTTGTAGAAGGTAGAGTCCTGGATAAAATCTGTTGATACGTTTCTCCAACGAGAACTCCAGTAGCTCGAGGCATCTGAATAACAGCCTCTTTCATGTACCATCCTAGAATAGTTGATTTTCCTGTACCACGAGCCCACTCAAGAACTATCGTTTTTACATACTCATCAGTTTGTGTCTTTGGGTTATATACTTTTTCTCGAGATAAATTAACGACTGCAAATTGAGGAAGATTGAGTTTAATTTCTCTATTCGTCATCATCATCAGTTTTTAATTCTTGGAAAGTAATTTCTTCAGTATCAACCATGTTAAAATCATAAGCTCCTCCATTTTTATGCAATTCTATCATTTTTAATACTGCAGGATCAGCTTTTATGATATAAGTTTGCGCTGCCAATTTCTCTGGATTGAATTTCAAATCATCGTCCTTATTAATACCTGATATCTTAATTCGTTGTGCAATCACACGAAGCTCAAGATCACCATCACCATTTTTGATTGCTCGTTGTTGCAAACGCATAAGATCTTCTTCAATAAGATATCGTTTTGCTTCTTTGTGATTTTTCAATATATCTCCAAAAATGGAAAGTGCATCAGAAACATATCTATACGCCTGAGCTCGTGAAGAACCATCGTTCACTAAGACACTCATAGCTTGTTCTTTCGAATGATAATTACACAGCAGATTCCAAGACTTATATATTTTTATACGTATTTCTTCTTGCTTAGCCGTAAGAGTAACTTTATCAGCCCCCTTGAGATAATATTTACGTATTTTATCTAGAGTCGTGATTTTTTTTCTTAAGATCAATCCTTCACTCATTTTATTATTTTTTATGCAAGTTGCTGAAAGGGAAAGTGTATAAAAAGGACAAAACAAAGCCACTATTACAGTGGCTCTATTTTATCGAAGTATTTGTCAAGTTCTGTTTTGGACAAAATTTGTCCATTTTTATAAACTTCATGTTCCAAATGATTATCTCGCATATATTTTACCCAACGTTTTACCGTTAGATCAATAAAGCCTGGTTCAAGTTCTAAACATCTAGCTTGTCTCCAACTTTGCTCAGATGCTATAATTGTCGTTCCAGATCCAGTAAAGCAATCTCCTATAATTTCCCTTTGCTTAGAGCTATTTTTAATGATGTAAACAAATAAAGGCACAGGCTTCATTGTCGGATGATCTTCGCTTTTTGTTGGTCTGTCAAATTCTAAAATTGTAGTTTGTTTTCGATCTGAATACCATGGATGAGCTTCGCCTTCTTTCCATGCATAAAGACAAGGTTCATGCTTCCAGTGATAATCCTGTCTACCCATCACAATAGAGTTTTTCAACCAAATTAAACACTGTGATAATTTGAACCCAGCATCTTTAAGAGCTTTACGAAAATTTACGCCTTCAGTATCAGCATGAAAAACATAAATAGGACAACCTTTTGAAGCTTTAGAAAAAGCTGCAGTATAGAATTCTAATAAAAAAGTATAGAAGTCATCGGTTTTCATTTTGTCATTTTGAATTTTCAAGCGGTCTTTAGTACCTCCTTCATAATCGACATTATAAGGCGGATCTGTTAAAATAAGTCGAAACAATTCGCCCTGGAGTAATTTATCATAAACCGAAACATCTCTACTATCTCCACAGATAATCTTATGCGTTAATTTTTTTTGCAAACTTCTAAACTCATAAAGATCTCCAGTTACACTAATTGGATCAACAGGCAATACAAATTCAAACTCATCTTCTTCTTCGTTAAAAAGTTCTGGAGGAACATCTGAATCCGGAAGAGGTATTGCACTAACATCTAATCCTAATCCCATCAGATCAATATCAGCAAAAATTGCATTTAGAATGTCAACATCCCATTCTCCTGTAGGAACGTTAGAACTAATGTTGTAAGTTTTAAATTCCTCTTCAGTAAGTGTTCTATTAGGAACTCTAACATCGATAAAATCATCACCACGGCCAAGCTCAAGAAGAACTACAATTCTTTGATGGCCTGCAATAATTTTGTTATCAGTATTAATTGCAGGAATTTCGGCCAAATTGAAACGTTCTAAACTTGCTTTCAATTTTTCCTTTTTATCTTCAGTTAACCTCCTAGGATTATACTCATAAGGAATTAAATCAGAAACTTTCCTTTTTTCAGTTGTCCACTCCAATGGAGCTAATAATAAATCACTCATTTTTTAATAAATTTCTAATAGTTTCTAAATCGATTATTAATTGCTGAAGCTGTTCTTTTTTTCTATTAAGTAAATTCAACTTTACACGATCTTCTGGAGAAGATTCTACTTCTTGAATTATTTTTTCCAACGTTTTATTTCTTTTGGAAATTGAAGTTTGAAGCTGATCCCTTCGTTTAACTAATTGAATGGCATTCATTTTTTTGAAATCTTCTGAAGTATCAAAAGGCATTATTCGCCCATAGTCTTTCCAATGATTTAAGACAAACCAAGCTCGATCTATTCTTTCCCAAAGTTCCTCCAGCTGAATAATTAAATCAAACGCCTCTTCTTCGTCATCTGCAGGTAATGCATTTAATTTGAATTTCAATTCACAAGCATTGTAAAAGTTAGAAATACGATCTCTATAAACAGAGTGCAACCCCATAGGATAACTAGCCATTGTTTCTTTCTGAAGAAGAACAGCCGATTCATTAATGATCTGTTGAAACGGCTCTTTTTTAGCCACTATAGGTAATTCTGTTGGAACGTTTTTACTTAATTGTATAGTTACTTCAGAATTATTATTTAAAGCTTTTTTAAGCTCGTATTTCAACTTCAACAAATTATAAACATTTTCCTTTTGAATGCTTTTAAGAAATAAATTACTTTTATTAGGCAAAGAAGCATATAATTGCAATCCCTCTTTATAAGTGCCTGGTCCATCAAACCATTTTTGTATATCCATATTAATTTAATAAAGTATAAAAAAAGCCAATCCGAAGACTGGCTTTAAATACAAACACAAATCCAACACTAACTAGATTGTAAAGCCTTAATTCTAGCTTCAGCTTCTTCTTTAATTTTTTCGTTATCTGCTTTGGCAGCTGCTAAGACTTTAACATCTTCAATTCTCCGAGCTTTTCTAATAAGAGCAATTAAATCATTAATTTTTTCTTTCTTAAATAACTCTTCAGCTCCTTCTTTTAATCCTAAATTTTTAAAGCCTTGTTTATAAACGACTAATGCATTATTAGGAATTCCAGTTCGCAAATCAAACCTTGTTCCATCATTCAAGATGAAGGAACAAGGTATTTGTAGATTTACTATTTCAAAATACTTTTTCATTTTAAGGAACTACAACTGGTTCCTGAATAACTCCTTCATAAACTATCGGTAAAGAATAAGCCTCAATCGTGAATTGAATTCCTTTGTCATCTTCACCACCTTTACCTGTAGTTCCTTCAACCTCGCTCATATAAGCTGGGTTAAATTTATCACCAATCAGCCTTTTTTGACCATCTCTTTCAGTAACACAATATACCATTGGAACATTTTTAAATGTTCTAATAAATCCTAATAATTTTTTGGAGTTTCCTGGAATATAAAAATCAAATGATGATTTTGATTTTTTATTTCCCTTGTTCCCAGGAGCAGAAACTTTCACCTCTCCCATATCTGACTGCACAGTAATTTTCCCGAATCCTTTTCCTGCAGCGAATACAATGTCCTCAGTTACTGTAACTGCAGTCTCAAAAGTATATCCAACATCACCAGGACTCAGAGGCATTGGGAAAGTTGTAATTTGTGAATGCACGCCATAATAAACTCCTACTTCTGAAACTCCTGCTTGAATTTCAGAATTGATGCATGCATCTAAATTTTCATTTACGACATCATCATAACAATTTGCCATATCTTATTTTTTTAAAATTTTTACATAAGAAACGCCTGAATCTATCATTAACTGATAAGATTCTGAATCTTCCAACCACTCCTTTTGAGTTTTTACAACATCTGCAAATCTGAATTTTTCAGGAGCATCAGATGTAAATACATATTCCATACCATTTTTAGCTTTAAACGGTTTGTCTGTCTTACCTTCAGGAACAACTTCTTTCTTTTCTTCCAGTGAAGGTGTTGCTGATAATTCTTTTATTTTAGAATCTAAATAATTTTTAAGATCTTTCAAAGAACACTCTGTCACATCCAATCCTAAAAATTCAGATATCAATTCCGCTTTATCTTCGTTTAATTGTTCTAAAGCTCTCTCTTCTTCAGCTTCTGAAAGCGATTTTTTTAAATCTTCATTAGAGAAGTCTTTAAACAATTCCTCATCAAATCCTAATTCTTTCGCCCTTTTTAAAAGAGTATTTCTCTCTTTACTAGAAGCCTCAGTTTGCTTGATTGCTTTTTCTAATTGAGTTTCATTAAGAGCTTCAGCATTTTCAATACCTAACTCTTTAGCTTTTTTGATTATTTTTTCGTTTGCCATAATGTAGATTTATAATGATTCTTCAGGATAGTACAATGCGTTTAAACCTGCATCACCTAAACCTCTTACAACTCCTACAGGATCATTCATGAATACTAATTCATTAACTGCATAGTCATAACCAAGAGTGAACTCTGCAAAAACTTTAATTTTATAATCAAGTTTTTGTACATCTGTAATAGTTGCAGGATTTTCGATTACATCGATCATTCTTGCAAAATTCCCATCAATTGTTGCTGATAAAACAGCGTTGTCCATCATTGGAACTGGTACAATAGTTCTACCTCCTAAACGAGTTTTCAAACCTTTTGCCATTGAATAGTCTGTGTTTTTTCCAAACGTGTCTTCATACAATAGAAGATAGTTTTCAGCGTTTGTAACAGACATTTTTATTTCTTTTATAAACGGCTTGTACACTTCTGGAATTCCTCTTTCGAATTTCAAAACTTCATCAAGAATGTTTGTGCTTGACAAAGCATTCGTAGGAATTTTGAAACAAGGATTTACCGTATTTGCCATCAAATCAGTGTGAATTTTATTCAAACCGTTCATTGAAGCTCCAAAAACTGTTGGAGTTGCAGCATTGTAAACTGCTTTAACCGACAAGTAGTTTACGTCAGAAATGATTTTATTTCCTAACACAGTCATAACGTGTTTAGAAATACTTTTATCTTTCAAGTCTACTCCTTCATCATATTTTTGTTCAATCCATGATCCTAAAATTTCTGCAGGAACGAAGCCAAAATTCACTTTTTGATGATAATCCTTCATTTGTTTGCCACGAAATTGCACATCGGCCATTTCTGTCCATGTAGGCTGAAAAGCCTGAACCACATGCCCTATAAGACTATGAACAGTAGCGTACTCACCTCTAACTTTAGGGATAAGCTTAGCATATTTGTTCAATAGAATTGAATTAGACATGATATTTCCCATTAAGATTGTCGGATTTTGAGCCGCAAACTTTTTGGTTTCTTCCAATACCTGATCGATATTTACTGACATAGTCTATTATTTATTAATTGATTAAAAATTTATTTAAGGTAATTGATTGTAGATCTTATTGTGATCTGCATTTGCATCTACAATCGAATTTTCTTCTTCAAAAGAATCACCCTCTGATTTTGGATTAGTGATTTTTTTTCCTGGTTGTTTTCCAAATTCAACAACTTTACTTCCTAATAAAGTAATTTTATCTTCAATAGAAGCAGCTGCAGCTACTGAAGCTGTTAACCCTGCAGTTTCAATAGCCGTATTTACAGCTGTTTCTAATGAAGTAACTTGTTCTTGAGCAGTAGTCACTTTGCCTTTTTCAGCAGTAAGAGCTGCTTCATTTCCAGATAGAGCAGTTTCCACTATCTCTAACTGTTCTTCTGTTAGTTGAACTCCTTTTTTACCTGTTATGGTTGAAATTGTATCAACACCTTCACCTTCAACACCAATTAGACTTTGTATTAATGGGAAGTTTTTCGTTTTTTTAGACATACTCGTTTTTTTAGAATTTTTATTATTATTTGAATTTGATTTTGGATTAGACTGTGCAAGTTCTAGTACTTTATTAATAGCATCTTGAAGACTACCATTAGCGTCTACTAATCCCATTTTTACAGCTTCTTCACCATTCCATGCACCACCTTTAAAAACTTCTTCTTTAATTTGTGGTCTTGATTTTTTCATATCGTCAATAAAAATTTGACCATCTGGATCAAGCTCTTTCTTTTTGTAGTTCTCATAATTCTTATCAATTCCATCAATAACATCTCTATAAGATTTATTTTTTTCAGAAGATAAATTAGAGTAAATCGTATGAACCTTTAAACCTAGACTTTCATAATATCCATTTATGTCAAATATTTCAGTGTAGATACCAATTGATCCAATTGCATCAGCTCTCTTATTCGCAATTATATATGATGCAGGACATGCAATGTAATATCCACCAGAACAGAGTAAACCATTAGTATAAATTACCAAAGGTTTTACTTTAATAAAGTCTGCAATAAAATCGAAAAATTCAGGAGTTCCATATTTCTGACCACCTCCTGTATCCATATTGAAAACTACTCCAGCAATTGAAGGATCATTTTTGTAACGATTTAAAATTTGCATGTATTCTTGAGTTCCTAACATATCATACCACCAGTCGTAATATTTTATAACTGGACCAATTAGATTAATAAGAACTACTTTAACAGCACTTTCAGTAGTGTTAATATCGGAAGAAGAAGAATTTATAAACGAAATTTGAGATTTCTCTAATTCTTCAATTGTTTTACCATTATCAGAATCATCAGAAGATGTTATCGACTTGAAATAAAGAGGAATCAAAGCATCTAAATATGCTTCTTGAATATAAAGACTACCTTGAAAGAAATTATGAATTTGTTTAGCCAAAATAGTAAAATTGTATCGTTAGTATTATTTACGATACAATTTTACTATGAATAAGAAGCCTTTAAAAGGACAGTTAATTAAGTTGAAACCTTTGAAAAATAGGAGTTTCCACGGCATTCTACAGAATAACCACAATGCGCAGCTGGATTAGTTGTATTGTCATCTCCATAGATGTACTGGAGAGGCATCTCGTTACAACCTATAATTATTTTTCCATCATTATGATGGAAAACAACAATTACTTTTTTATTTACAAATTCTAACAGCTTAGCCTCAGTAATTGATTTTTGATTATTGATCGTTATTTCTACCTTATAATTCCAGATCATGCCTGCATCAGTCATTTTAGTATTTGAAGGATACTTTATATCTTCAGGTAAAGGTATAATGATCAGTGAATAATCTTCATCAATTAAAATATCTCTTTTCTCTAGAACATATTTTAACGGATAAAAAACTTTCTTTGCATCTAATATGGAAATCTTAGTTATATTTTTATAATTGTCTGGTGAAAAATTATCTATCATGACTTTAAATTTTATCTATTTTTTAATGGACAAATCGTGTAAAAATAATTTTGTCCTTACAAAACAACATTTCTAACAATGTCTTTAATTAAAGTTTCCATTTTAATATCTTCTTCAGTAATATTATAATGAAAAATGAATTGTCGTATAGCTTCATTCTTTGGTAAATTATTTGCGCTAGCATTAATTGAGACATAGGAACGAAGTTCTTCTCTAAATTGCTTATCAATTTGTGCATTAAATTTTCTAATGATATTCTGATCGATAAACACACCATAATTAGTAATGTATCGTAATGAAATATCAACTGGAAAAACAAGATCATCTGTTACAGCTTCGAGAACACTGTACTTCTTAGAAAGAACATCAAGAACAAGATTACCATAAAAATTGTTTTTAGTTACCACCATTTTTTCACCTACTTTTTTTTGCAGGAATTTGTAAACATGTGGCTTTACAGGAAAATATACAGTTATGATTGCTTTTTCACTCATTTTAAAAAAAGATTAATTTTTAAAATTCAAATATACATTAATTAATAGACATTTTTCAGTAAAATAGGTTCAACAGTTCAACTATTTTAAAATCAAACACTTAATAAAAAATTGTGCGTTGAACACGTTGAACTTAGCCGATTTTGTAGGAACCGACTAAAAATAGTTCAACAAGTTCAACACGATTTAATTATATATATATAGATTTAATTATATATATATCAAACAGTTATACATATACTGTTGAACCGTTGAACTGTTGAACCGTTTACTAAGGTCTTTGCTACCTTATTCCTTATAAGCTTTTTTTAATTGGGGGTGCGGGGGTGTTTAATAATAGAATAGGAACGCTTCTTTCAGAAGCTTAATTTATAGTAATTTGCTTCGCAAATTAGGGTCAACGGCTCAACGGCTCAACTTCTTGACCATACTATTATAGATGATGGGGTGCGGGGAAGAAGGAAATAGGAAAAGCCCTAGCGGGCTTTAAGTTTTTTCATCATCGGCAAAGCCGATGACTGTGTGGAATAACTAAGCGACACATTGAAACGTGTCGTAACAGTCAATAAGCAACATTAAAACGATTGCTTATTTTGGTGTTATGCACTATTTAGATAAACGTAATGTATCTCCTACTCTATAAAATTCATCGCTTTCAAAGAAAAATGATGTTCTTCCATCAATTCCTTTTACCATATATTTTGTGTTTTTACCATAACTTGAACTATGAGTAATTATAAATTTATTTGAACTTGGAAAAACATCATCGCAAGAAGTAAATGTTAATAATAAAACAGTGCATAACACCAGTTTGCACGCATTGCTAAATAAGTTTTTGTTTGTAAACATAATTTTTAAATTTAAAGTTTATTAATTTTTGTGTTCATCTGTGTTTAGGCACGCAACGTCGTGCAAACTGGAGAACGTTGTACACAATATTGCTACGTTCCTGTTTTATTCAAAGGTTTGTGCTTATATTCCGTAATAACATTTTTTTCTTCCCTCGCTTTTTTAAAAGGTAAATATTGGAAGATGTGTTCTATAATTGGTAAAGTCCAACCATCACCTAAAAGACTTGCTGCTTTATTTCTACTCAATATATCGCAATGGTTATCTGGAAATCCTTGTAATCTACAAAGTTCAATCTTATTCAACATTCTTACTTGCTTATCTTTTAATACATACAAAGGTTCGTTTCCTTGCAACAAACAAGGTGCTTTACCTTTTGTTACTCTTCCTCGTCTCGTTGTGCTACTTGGGAAAGATAAATTCAAACAATCTTCTTCTGTTAAAACATCATAGCCTTTCACAGTATTTGTCTTTACTCTCACTTCATCTTCAACCAAATAGACAATAGTATTAAAATATTTAACGTATCGTTTTTTTAGACTTTCCTGGCTTGTTGCCATTCTGCTTTCGCTTTCTAAAATGCAGTTTGCTTTTTCTTTATTAGTCCAACCATCTGTAATAACATCAAAAAGTTTTATATTTCTGTCTTTTGGTTCTGGAATATCTGTAACTAAATCGCCAAACATTCCAAAGGGTTTAGTTTTTGCATTAGTCCAATAGTATCTATCTCTTAATTGAGCAGTAACCAAACTGCTATTGAATCTTACAGGATAAACACCCATTGCTCTACTCATAATTCCAATGTCTTCTTTAGGTGCAGATCCAACGTTTTCTTGAAAGAATATTACATTATGGTTTAATTGTTTAATATGTTCGTATATTTCAATAAACTTCCAAAACAAACCACTATTACTTCCGTTTATCCCTTTTCTTTTTCCTGCAATAGATAAATCTTTACAAGGGCTACCGCTTAAAAGTAAATCAATACTTTTCCAATCAATATCCCATTCTCGCCAATTATTTACATCACCTAATTGTATGGTTTCTGGATAGTGATATTGTGTTAATTCTATTGCATAAGGCTTTAATTCAGAACTGTAATACTTATTTACTTTTATTCCTACATTATCAAGTGCAGTATGTCCTGTACTCATTCCGTTAAATAAAGAAAGTACGTTTATTCCTTTGCTTCCTACGTCAGCAATTTGCCCACGCTCAAAAATGTTATTACTATGTTCGTTCATAATTCAAAATTTAGTGCTTTAAAACCGCAATACAGATGTACAACACGTGGTATAGCACATTAAAACGATGCCATACCACCATACGTTAAATGCAAGTTTAACCCAACTGTACCCAATCCATTTTTACTAAATCATCAACGGTGTATTCCATAAATGGTAAAGCATAACCTTTTGAGCGTAAATAATCAGTTGCTTTGCAATGCTCATTATAAAGTTGAGTTTCTTCTATATCTTGATTATCAAAAATACAAGTAGCGAATATTCGTCCACAAAAAATAAGTTCCTCTCTTATTTCTTCCTTTTTGATAAACATTTTAGCTACTTCAATTGCATCTTCATCTTCAATGTGGTCAATCGGTTTTAATTTCATTGTAGCAGAAATTGTATCAGCGTGAATGTGTACCAAATCAATAGGGCATAATATTGAACTTCCACCCAACCCATTTATGAAAGTTTTTCCTAAGTATTGAGCAAAAAACCTGCATTTAACAGCAGTTTCATTCAATTGCTCGGTTTTGTTTGTATCTGAATTGTTCATTTTTGAATTTTTATTAAGTGATTATTTGGTTTGTTCAGTCTTGAATTACGCAACTGAAATGAAGCTGGCAACTCGTTATGTGCAATTTGCCAACGCTTTAAATGCTTCTGTAACTTCATTTGTTGTCATTCCGCATTTTGCAACCATTTCACTCATTTTATTAATACCTTCCTTTATTTCTTCATCAGTCATATCAGAAACATCATGTCCCCAAAATGCTAATTCAGCTCTGAATCGTGCTATGTATATTTGCTCTTTTTTGTCATCGCTTAAAAAGCACATAACAATAGATAAAATCCATTGCTTATTTAGTAGGTAATTTAAAAGTGTTTTCATTTTATAAAGTTTTATTTATTATCGAAAATTAGTGTATTAAATCGCAACGTATCTTATCCGAGCCGTTATCGTTCAGCTTCGTTGGAGTGGAAAAAAACGCCATTCCTTTTGTAAAACGCTTGCTGAATAATAACATCTCTATAATTATCAGTGCAAATCATTTCTGATTTTACACCTAATTTTCGCAAAGCCTTCACTGATTTTTTCATTAAAAATTCTGTTTTAAACGTGAGAATGCTACAGTCAGATTTTACGTAATCTTCTAAATCTATTATCTCTAAATCGTAATCTTTAATCAATTGCCATTTATGATTGTTGTTCCAAATAATTTTTAATTCAGAACCTATTGACTTCACGTTTAAAACTTCTTTTAATTTATCGCTTAAATTTCCAGCACAAAGATATTCTGTACTACATTTTTCAATTTCGGCTATTATTTTCCTTGGATAAATAATAAAAAATTTAGGATTCCAACTCATAAGTTTTAGATTTTAAAAAACCGAAACGATAACAAGTGTTTTGCGATGATTTTCGGCTTTGGGTTTAATTTAATGTTTGTTTTAAAACTCAACGTTAACGATCAGCTTGTGTAATAGCTAGAAAACTAACGGAAAAACATCCGCTAAAATTTTCAAGGAACACAACTTCTTGTTTTCCTCTGTCTAAAAAGCTATCAGTCAAACAAGTCCATATTTTACCTTTATAATAATTGGCTTCAGCACAAGTGTGCATTACAACTTTATCTCCTTTTTTAAAGCTCCCTGTTCTGTTTTCCGAAATATATTTATCTGTTGTCATATTTATCATTTAAATTATTAATAATCTTAAACCTTTAATCGCTGTAATCATCTTTTAAAATTTTTAATTCGTATTACAATTAAATATGAAATATTATACAATTCCTGATCATGTATTTCATGAAGGAAGCGAATGCTTCTACTTATGCTTAAGACTTCTCCAACTGATTTACAATTTTTTAAAATTGTAGCTATTTCTAACTTTGTGTACATATCATATTTTTAGGAATTATCGGAATTTTTCAGAATTCCGATAATTATTGTTAACCTGTAATTGATTTTTGATTATTGATCGTTATTTTCAGCAACTACTATTTTTAAACTCTTTAAATTTTCAAAATAATATAATTCGTTGTCGCCATTATTAATGGATTTTTCCTTTAAACACTCATAGAGTACTTCAAATGATTTTGATCTTGCACTTTCTAAATTTTCTGCTAGAAATTCAATATGACCTACTTTAATTCTACCTGAGAAAAATGTTAGTGCATATCTTAAAATATATTTTTTCATAATTTTTGTATTTTTTGGAATTATTGGAATTCCGATAAATTCCGATAATTCCTATTAGTTATTTTTTTATTGATAGACAAATATGTAAAGGATAATTAAGCAGCAGCTTAAGGTTACAATTACTCCAGATACAAATCCGACAATAAAAGACCCTTTTCTTAAGAATGTTTCGTTTTCCATTATTAAAAGTTTTTTGGTTTCTTGCATTGTTCAAAATCGATAACCCAAACCCAAGGATTAGAGCTCCATGATTTCTTACCTTTTATACTTTCCCATAAAGATTCAAAAGAATAAACGGCATCAATATCAGAATATGCTGCATCTGGTTCTGTGTAAAGTTTATATCCTGTAGTTCCATAATCTGCTATCTTTTCAACTCCTTCAGCAATTGCATCAGTTTCACTTATATCATTTAACCTTTCAATTCTTATATTTTTAATTTTCAGAAACAACCTACAGGCTTCTTTTGGCATATAAATTGAAGGTCGATATTTCAGTGTATAATCATAAAAATCTGCTTTATAATGATAACTAAAAATCTGTTCTAATTCGTTCCAGGTTTCAAATTCCACGAAAGTCTCTCGAACCCACAATACATCTGAAGCTTCATAAGGAGGTTTTATAGAAATTTTATCACCACTTTTATTATAGAAAATAAAATTCCCTGTAAAATCAAAATCTTCAAAAACCCAATCATTTGGATATTCATTGATTTTTTTTAATCCATTCATTCTACGAGTTTGTGATTTTCTTACTTCCAGGATAGCTTGTACCATTTCTGTACTAAAAATTATTGGTTTTGCTTTCATAAGAAAAAAACTGAATAAGTCATTAATAATATCGCTGTAATTATAGAGCCTATAAGAGCTCCAATCGTGAGGGCTATGATAAAACTTCTGGAATTTTTAGCATTGTAAGGATTTAGGGGTTTATTATCATAAGTAAAATCCCATTTTTGTTCAAATTTGCTCATGTTATTATTTTTTAAAAGTGCTTTGCACCAGTTAGTTTATCGAAACGTTCTGACAATTCATTAAGTTTCCAAAATTGAAAGCTGTTATATTGGTTAAAATTTTAAGCATATTTGAAGTATTTTCAATTTTTTTGATTTGATCATCTTTACTTTTATAATTATAATCTCCATTCATTTTCATTTTCCAAACTTCTAGGCTGTTTTCATTTCTTGGAGTTGCCTTATAGCCATATTCAGCAGAAAAGCTATTAGAACGTGGTATTTCTTTTAAACGATTATGAAAATGATCAATCCATGATTGAGCATTATAAGCGTAAAAATTATTAAGCGATTTAACCAATATAGACACCTGTATTTCTTGCTGTCTATTGCCTCTTTTGTGTTGTTGAATAATCCATTCCATTTGTGTTAATTTTTAATTGTTATTAAATTTTGTGTGTGTTCTTTTATTAATTCTTCCTGGTCCGTTTTTAATTGCCAAAATCCATTAGGTAATTTTTTAACCAATTCTGCTACGGTTCCACAACATCTCACTTTTACTTTTTTCCCTGCAGTTAATTTTTGAGTAAAGAATTTGTCGTGTTCTGGCCAATCTTTAAAAGGATGACAATAGCAGCCATATAGGCCAATGGGTCGAGTTGCATTTTCTTTAATTAATTTGAGCAACTTCTTATTAGCATTCTCACGTTTCTTGTAAATTTTCACAATAACTCCATTGATCATAAAGGAGTATTCATTTTTACCAGTTTTATGAATAGTTGTCATAATTCCTAATTCATCCAGGTGAGACTGTATCAATCTGTATTTTGGGACACCTCTTCTCATTCTATTTTATTTTGATTTTTGAAATACGTGTCTTTGTACAGCTGTTCTATTTTTTCGTAAAGTGGGGGAATAACTTGTTTCACTTTTTTCATTCCTGAAGGCGTTTGAATTTCAACTTCTTTAAATGTTTTTTGAACTTCATAGATTTCAGATCCTATCTTTTCTTTGCCATTTCGATTAATGACAATTTTGCAACGGCTACCATTATTCGTAACTGGTTTAGGATATATGGTAATTTTATTTTCCAAACACCACTTTTTATAGATGTAAGCTTCTTTCTGATCCATATTTTTAACTTTTAAAAGGATTCAGGAAGATCAATTTCAGTTTGATCATCGCTGGAGTCATGTAAATTGACAATTCCTAGGCGTTGCATCATTGAATAATTAAAGGCGTACCCACTAGGAGTTCTATCCCCCATTCGTTTGCTCGCAAACAATCCAATGAAATATTTTTTCGATTTTAAGTAATTACGAATTGTCGTTTCGTGAATTACTTCTTCACCTTGTCTCTTAGTTACTTCTTTGTGATAATCTTGATGCACCTTTGAAAATGCGAGATATAATACTTTGTCCTTATTTTCGTTTTTCCATTGTGCTTTTTCTCCTTTTTTAGGTACATAATTCACAATTGAATCTGTTATAATTATGTAATCTTCACCTTCTTTTATTTGTCGCTGGTGACCAGGAGTAGACAAGTATTCAATGACTCTCCAGAAAGCGGCTAAACCATCTGAATCAGATATCGTATCGGAGTTATCAATAATTGATCTTCTTGTTAAATCAAAGTATTCCTGATAAGTAAAAGGAAAGGTAAATTTGTCCTGGAGTAATTTCATAATTACTAAAATGGCCAAGTAGTTCTCTAAAATTCTATTTTGAATGTTTTCTTCTTCTTTCAATGAATTTTTTAAGTCCTTCAGAACTTCAGAGTAAGTTTTAATTATATTGTCAGCAACATATTTTCTATATTTTAGGACATCCAGTACAAAAGAGGAAATTCCTGTTTTGTTCCAATTCATCAATTTATTGTACTCTTCTTTTTCTTCAATTGAACGTTCTTTTTGTTCAAAATTTAGAATTATTGAGCGTGACGGAAGAGCTCCATCATCTTTTGTTGGCAAATATTGGCCTGCATAATAAATAGCCGAATTAATTTTATCACTGGAGGTTCTATTCGTTTCTGCACCTTTCCCTTTTTCACGGCCAATGCCGTTCCATCCACCTTTTAATTGTTGATGCTTATCCTCATCGATATCATCTCTATATTCATCAAAGAAAACAACTGTATTTTTTACTCTGCTTAATCTTCTTGAGATACCTACAAGTGTAGAAGTGTTTAGTTCCAGAGGAGGGATATTGAAATAAAAGAAAGATTGTAGACAATTTCCAAAACCTGATTTTCCTGAATCTCGCTGGCCAAAACCTCCCATTAAGGGAAAATATTTCCAGTTTGCTAAAAATAAATCTCTAAAATTGGCAGCGATGCAAAAGGCCAGGCCTAGCTTTCCTTTATCTCCAAAAACTTTAACAAGCTGCATCATCCACTGATCTAATGAGATAGGAGCAATCTTATAAATGAAGTGTCTATCATTCTCGTATGGATCATCATCTTCACGAGCTGACTTGTATATTTCAGAATAAGCTGGAGAATAATAATGACAAACATCTGCTTTGTATTCTGAACTCGATTTTTCTAGGCCTTCCACATGAACAATTCCATATTTGTTGACTTTTAAAAATTGATCGTTGTGGAAAATACCATCTGCAAAGGCAAAAAATCCCTCCTTTTGCTGATGTCCTAGTGTTTTGATTTCTGAAGCTGTTATAAATTCGTTTACAAGTTTTCTCGAGACCAGGAGAAAATTTTCGTTAGTTGCTCCTGGTTCCCAAAAAAAGTTACCCTCCTTGATCAGACGCTCTTTGAATTTTGTAAAGTTGATAATGTCTGTTGAATCAAAGTCAATTAATCGTTTTGCACCGTTCACGTTTTTTACTTCACATAGACGTTTATTTTCTTGATTTCCGTCGATATGGAATAATGGTATTACGGTGAAATTTGTACCGATAAAGAACTCTCCACTCTTACCCATGAAATAATAAGTCTCTCCAATCTCACAGAAACGGTCTTCTAAGAACTGATCCTTTTTTGCTCCTTCAGGAAGTTTTAAAAGTTTACTCTCTTTTGCATCAGTTTCTTTCTCCTGGTCCGATTTCTTTTTTTGAGCTTCTTCCTTTTTAGATTGAATTACTCCTGTAATTATTTGAGGCTTCTGATCTAGAATTTTGGAAACTAATTTTATATAATGCTGCAGCACTATTTCATTAGGTATTAATGAAAGAGTAGTGGCCATACTCTCTACAGATTGAGCAACTAGCTCAGGTTCAAATTTTGGCAGCTCTTCGATTTGAGCTTTATAATCTCTTTCTATTTCAGAGATTTGTTTAAAAAGAAGATCATTGTCTTTCTTGATCATCCTTTTTTCAACGGCATTAGCATTCTTGTAAGCTTCGTTCGTGTCAGGAACTATCTTCTCATATATTTCTCCAATTTCTTTATTTTGAAGAAATTCTAATTCTTTAATCAGATTTGGTATCTCTGGATTTTTAGAATCTTCCTTTAAAAATTTTGCTTTCCATGTAATTGCATCTTGTCTGTTTTTTTCGACAAAATCCACTAGATTACATTGTTTTGATAAACTATCTGGATCTTCTCCTTCAGGACAAATAACAACTTCAACTTTTATTCCAAATTTTAAAAGAATATCAATATCACGATGTACAGCTCTTAGGCCAGCTTTATCACCATCACGAAATAAAATAATGTGTTTAGAAAATCTAGATAATAATTTTGCATGAAATTCAGAAAGAGCAGTTCCGCAAGTGGCAACTGAAATTGTAAGTCCTGCCTGATGCGATGCAATTACATCGGTATAACCTTCCATTAAAACAGCTTTTTCGGCTACTATTATTGATTTCTTAGCCTGATACAAGCCATAAAGAAGTTTGTCTTTGAAATAGATCTTACTTTCCTTAGAATTTAAATATTTAGCATACTTTTTATTTGATTCATCATTAGATTTTCGACCTCCAAAACCTACTACGATTCCTTTATCGTTGTGGATGGGAAACATAATTCTATTTCTGAAGAAGTCATAAGAAATATTGTTCGAAGTATTTGTAAAACCTAAAGTTTTAGAAAGCTCAAACATCCCTTGATTAATTGCTGGAGTAGAAATATAACTTTTAGGTTCTTCAGGAGCAAAACCGATCATGAAAGCTTCTACAATTTCAGAAGTATAGTTTCTTTCTTTAAAAATCATTGTCTTAGCCCAAGAATCATCTGCTAAATTCTTAAAGGCTTTTTGATATTCCTTGTTTGCGAATTCAACAAACTTTTTCATAGCTTGATCTTCATCATCAAGTCTCTTTTGATCAGCAGAACGTTCTTCATATTCTAAAGTAATTCCACAGATTTCAGCAGCTTTTTCGATAGCTTCAAAAAATGAAATCGATGGATACTTTTTCATTAAAAAAGTAATAGCATTTCCTCCAAAGCCGGCTGAATTGTCGTAAAAGTAATTTTTAACAGGATTCACGGCAAATGATGGTGTGTTTTCTGAAGTAAAAGGTGATAAGCAAAAGAAGTTTGCGCCTTGTTTTTTTAATATTTCAGTAGCACTTACTACATCATACACTAAAGCTTCATCGAGTACAGTATCAATAGAGGATTGTTTTATAAATTTCATAGATTATTTTATAAGAATTCAGGATCAATAACTTCTATTTCGTTTATACTCTTGTGAAATCCTTTGACATCTGAAACACCATCATGAAAATGAAATTTTTCAGTAATTACATCATACCCTAAAGGCTTAGAGGCTTTTTCTTCTAATTCTTGGAGTTGTTTTAGATAAATAGGATTCAAACGATCTCTATCTTCTTGAGAAAATAAATCCGATTCATTTAATTGTTTAATTTGCGCTTTTACCCTATTTATATCGGATAAAATCTGCTTATTTATGGCTTGATACGTTGAATTACTCATATATAATTTTTATTAAAGCCCACCATTACGATGGGCTGTTGGTTAAATACTTGAAGCGCACAGCTTCTTAAAAAGGGTAAGAACGTATTGTTAATAGACTATTCGATCTCTTTCAGTTTTTTTTTAAAAAACCTGGTTAATTGTTTTTTATCTGATAGAGTAATTTTTTTATTATTTTCGATTTCTTCTATTCTAATTTTAAATAGAGAAACCTGATCTTCTTTATCTACAATGAACATAGCTTGGATTTAATATTCTTAATTCATAAGATCTTGATACCATACGAGCTCTTGAAAAAACTCCTAGTTTATCAAATAACACTTTCTTACGAGATTCGAGCGTGTTAATAGATACTTTCAATTCTTCAGCAATTACTGGAATAGTCTTTTCTGTAGCTAATTGCTGAATCATGCTAATTTCAAAAGGAGAAATAACACGTTCATTAACCCATAGGTGATCACAAACTATCCCTTCCATAGGACAAGTGCCTCTATGGCCACAATTAAAGTATTCAACAGTTTTTAATTGTCCATCTTTATAATCTGGATCATTATCATAATTACCAAATCGACATACAGTATATTTTTTTAATTTTTCAGATGAAGTTTTAAATCCAGCCAATTCTAAGGCGATAGAAACTGAATAATTAGCGTCTAAATCCTTTTGAATAGCTTTAAGTATATTACTTGGCAGTTCAAAAAGTGATTTGACTTTCCCTTCATGAGTTGCCATTGGCTCACCATTGTGAGAAAAAAATTCGACATTACTGTCTAAAAGTCCTGATGGTATTTGTATATTTGTCATAGAAAAAAAATTTTAGAACCTCTGAAGCTTTAATTAGTTGAAGAGGTTTTTTTATTTTTAAAACCAAATTGTTTTTTCTCTGCGTGAGCTTTAAGACCTACTTCGACAAGAGCTTCCATAATTTCTGCATTGAATTTTTCTCCTTTTCTTACTTCAGCTATATAGGTTTTGGAAAAATTTTTTTCGATTAACCCTTGGTTAATTTTTTCATTCAGCACATCTTGAACTTTTAAAATGTAATTGTAAGGAATGTGCTTCAAAGCAGTTTTTACATCACTTGGGGTAAATGCACTGATTTTTGTTCCTGAATTTGTTGTACTTTTGTGTTGCATTAGTTTTATATTAGTTGCACATTGATAAAGCAAATATATATTAATTAATGGATAAATCTATAAATTAATGGAACTTTTTTTTATTTTTTTTAATTATGAACATAGAAGGTGAGAAAATTAAACAGCTAATAAGTAATTATGGGGCAGCAAGAAACTACCCAGAAAAGTCTTATGTCGTAATGTTTTGTGAGGATAATAATCTTAATTATAAACAATGGAGTGCCTACATATCAGGAACTCAAAATTTAGGTATAAAAATTATCGATATTTTAATGGATATTTTTCCTGATTTGGATCTGAATTGGTTACTAAAAAATAACTCTAATTACGTTTCAGAACCTACATCAAACTATAAAAAAACCACGCATATAACTAACGAAATGATATATGCAAAGCTGGAAAAAATTGATAAAAAATTAGATTTAAAAAATATAAATCAGATTTTTTTGAACAAAAGTGAGACACAAAAAAAACAATAATATTGAAAAACAACTAGTTAGTTTGTGTGCAAATTTACTGGAGGTACCACAAAAAAGTCTTGATTTAATAAATGAAATCAAGACTTTTTTTTGAATTACAACACCATTTCTTCATAAGTTAAAATAGTAGTATATCCTTTTTGAATAAAGTAATCTTTAGGGTTGTCTTTAGACAACACCATTACAAAATCGCCTCCCCAAGCACCTAAACTTTTCACAACTCCTTTAAAATCTGGAAACAGCATTTCTTTTACTGTTTCTGTTTCTAAAACATCACTCATTATTGCTTGATGTTTCTCCATTAGTAACGCAAAATCTCTTCCTTCTGTTACTTTTAAGGCTTCTTGTGTAATATTATTTATTTTAGAAATTACTTTATCTACTTTATGTTGTTTCGTAATATAGTTTGATATTGCTGATTTACTACTTTGTTTCTGATTCAGATAAACAAAATGTATATTTTCTTTAAATAAAGGATTGAAATCTACAATTTCATATTTTGGTTTATTTGCTTCTATAGCATAAATAATAGGCTTATTATTTTGTGCACAAGCAACATCATATCCACTACCTCCAAAGCTTTCCTTTATTAATTGAAAAGCATCTATTTGTAACCAATGCGCTATGTTATTAATTAACGTTGATGACGTTCCTAATCCCCAAAGCCTTGGAAAAGTGAGATGCGTTTTTATTTCGTATCCACTTGATTTTTCAATAAAAGTAGGATTTTGGACATAAGCTTGATATAAAATTTCTAATAATGTATTTTTTATTTTTGAATTGGTTTCTTGAGTTTGTTTGTTTGTTATTTCTTTAAAACTTAAAACATCTTCAAACCATATACTCTTGTCTGAATCATAGCTTTTCCAATTAATTTGCTTATTTTTTCCTTGATTAATAATTAGATTTTGTCCAAATTTTGTTGGTACTGCTAATGCTTGAGCTCCATCTAAAACGACATATTCTCCTGTTAATAACAGCTTTCCATTACTATAAAAAATTTGTTCTTGCATTACTTTTATGTTTTAGTCCTGATGGAAGCGACATCCTTTTTTATATTAAATGTATTTAAAATAAAAAAGATATAGCGTACAGCAGGAAAAGCTTCTTAAAAAATATTTTATTTTCTTAGATTATCTAAATAATCCACCACTAAGCTATGAGAAATAGCTGTGTTTTTAAAATAATCTAACACTTGTGTTTTTTCTTCTTTTGTTGCTTGATGTTGATTTAAAATGTTATTGATATGCATTTTCATGTGTCCTTGTTGAATTCCTGTTGTAGTTAAGGAACGAACTGCTGCAAAATTTTGAGCCAATCCTGTAACTGCTACAATCTTCATTAATTCTTCAGCACTAGGATTTCCTAACATTTCTAGTGAAAATTTCACTAATGGATGCAATGATGTTAATCCTCCAACAGTTCCTAGTGCTAATGGGATATCTATCCAAAATCTAAAAATTCCATTTTCTATTTCTGCATGAGATAAGCTTCTATATTGTCCTGTTTTACTTGCATAAGCATGAACTCCTGCTTCAATAGCTCTAAAATCGTTACCTGTAGCAAGAACCACTGCATCGATTCCGTTCATAATTCCTTTATTATGTGTCACTGCTCTATAAGGTTCTATTTCTGCTATTTTAACAGCATTTACAAACTTCTCTGCAAATTCTTTAGAGTCTATCAACTCGTCTTCACTCATGTTTTCTACTAAACAAGATACTTCTGCTCTTACAAGACAATTAGGAACATAGTTACTTAGAATACTCATTATTACTTGAATATTTTTTTCGTCTTCATTGAAGCTAACGAAGTTTTGCGCTTCGTTTTCTAATGTTTTTGCAAATTGCTCAAGACAGGTATTGATGAAATTTGCTCCCATACTATCTTTTGTATTGAATGTAGCATGTAATTGATAATAATTCTCTAGTTCTGATGTTTTATCAATTAATTGAATATCCAAAATTCCACCTCCTCGTTTTTGCATATTCTTAGTAAAACTTTCAGTATATAAAAAGAATTTTGGTTTTATTTCAGTAAAGAAATCTTGTAATTTTTCTACACTTCCTTTAAATAAGAAGTGCACTTGACCTATTTTTTCTGTATTTATAACTGTAGCTTTAAAACCGCCTCTTTCTCCCCAGAATTTAGCTGCTTTTGATGCGGCTGCCACAACTGAACTTTCTTCAATAGCCATAGGAACTGTATAATGTTTCCCATTAATAATGAAGTTTGGAGCTACTCCATAAGGCAAATAAAAATTTGTTATGGTGTTTTCTATAAATTCATCGTGTAGTTTTTGCAAGTTTTCACTTGTATTCCAATATTGTTTTACGAGTTTTTTAGATTCTTCTGGATTTGAGAAATAGGTTTCTACTATCCAATTTATTTTCTCTTCTTTTGATAGTTTTGAAAACCCTTTTATATTTTGAGTCATAAATTTATATTCTTAATATAACTGCAAAGATACTAAATGGATATTTTTTGTAATGTATTTATCCATTTTATTAATGTGTTTTCAAAAAGCTCTTTATCTATTGGTTTTAGTATAAAATCGTTCATTCCTATATCTAAACATTTTTCTTTTTCTCCTGTTATGACTCCGGCTGTAAGTGCAATAATAATTACTTCAGAATTTATTTTTCTTATTTCTTCTGTTGTTTCATATCCATTCATCACTGGCATTTGAATATCCATTAAGATAATTTCAGGACTTGTATTTTTAAAAATTTCTATTGCTTCTAAACCGTTGTTTGCTTCGTGTATTATTATGTTTGAAAAGTTTCTGTTGATTAACGTTTTTGTAAGCAGCATATTAACTTTGTTGTCTTCTACAACTAGGATGCTTATTTTGTTTATTAATGATTCTTTGTTTATTAGCTTTTCTTTAACGTTCCTTCTAATTGGGTTATTTATTTTATTTAAATAATTTTGAAGAACATGAATTTTTAATGGCTTTATTATATTTTGAATATTATTAAAGTTTTTACTTGCAATAAAGTCTGATGTTGAATTTTGCATTATCAACAGATGTGTTTTCTTTCTAAGGTTAACAATATCTATAATTTCCAGAATGGTTTTTCTTGACAAAAACTCATAATCAACTAAGATTAAATCGTATTCTTTTCCTTCTCTTATTATTTCTACAGCATTACTTTTTGTGGATATTGTTTTGCATGGTATATCTAAACTTTTGAACATTCTCTTAATAACATCGCATACTAATCTATTATCTTCTACAACAAGTGCATTTTTAAATCTATTGTTGTATAATATGGTATGATTTTCACAAAGTTCTGTTTTTAATTCTACTTCAAAATTAAAAGTACTTCCTTTCTTAATATCGCTTTCTATTTGTAGTTGAGAATTCATTAATTTTAACAAACTATTTGTGATTGAAAGACCCAATCCTGTTCCTCCAAAATTTCTTGTTGTAGAACTATCTTCTTGAGAAAACGCTTCTAATATTTTATCTTTATTTTCAGGTTTTATTCCTATCCCTGTGTCTTTTACCTGAAAATTGATAATTGAAGTATCATTTTCTGTTTTTTGTGCTGTTACATTTAATTCTATTTGGCCTTTTAATGTGAACTTAACAGCATTACTTAATAAGTTTTGTAATATTTGTTTTAACCTAACTTCATCTGTCCAAATTACGCACTGAATATTCTCTTCTACATTTACAATTATTTCAATATTTTTTTGATGTGCTGTAAATTTAACCATGTCTACAGACTGATTAATTATATTATACAGATTTGTTTTACTCTCATCTAATGTTAGTTTTCCTGCTTCTATTTTTGACAAGTCTAACACATCATTAACAACATCTAATAATGATTCGGCAGATTGATTTACTGTTTGCAAATATTGACTTTGTATTTCTGTTATATTTGTATTAAGCAATAATTTACTAAACCCTATTATTCCGTTTAAAGGGGTTCGTATTTCATGACTCATATTTGCCAAGAATTCTGATTTTGCTTTATTTGAAGTTTCTGCCAACTCTTTGGCTAAAATGGCTTCTTCTGCTTTTTTCCGTTCTGTAACATCTATTAATACTCCTTCTAGATATTCAATTTTATTATCTATTAGAATGGCTTCTCCGTGTTCTTCAACCCATATTATTGTACCATCTTTTTTAATTAATCTTGATGTTACTAAAAAGGCTTTTTGGTTTTTTACTGCGACATCAATTTCTTTTATAGCCTTTTCTCTATCTTCTGGATGATATAAGTCTAAAAGTTTAACATCTCCTTCAAAAAAATCAGCCATTGAGTAGCCTGTTAATTTTTCAATTTCTTTGTTTAAATATACTTTAGATCGGTTTTTGTCAAATTTTACTAAATAAACTGCTCCTGGGATATTATTCGCTAATAGTTTAAATTTTTCTTCGCTTTCTTGTAGCGCTTTTTCGTTATTAATTCTTATTATCGTTGTTGCAATATTATTTGCCAATGTTTCCAAAATTGTGATTTCCTCATCATCCCAGTTTCTATCTATATGAAAATTATCAAGACCTAAATAACCTATTAACCCATCAACATGAAACACAGGAACTAATAGAACTGATTGAATACCTCTTTTTCTTAATCTTTCTTTCAAAAGTGTATTCTCTAATTTACTTGTAATAATTTTAAATGATTTGTTTTCCAATAATGTATTAAACATATCTGCATACTCATCTGCCTGAAAATTTTGAAAATCGGGATTGTTTAAATTTAAAACATTACCTTTTACAAACCATTCAAATTTTTGATTCACTACATTATTTATTTGCTCATATTTGTAGAAGCATATTCTATCTGCATTTATAGCTTTTGTTAAACTTCCTAATGATTCATCAAAAATATCATCTATACTTTCTTTTTGAATTAATTTATTCGTATATCGCGATAATTGTGTTAGAATATTGTTTTTATAAATAATTCTATCTTCTAATTTTCTTGTTTTTGTAATATCTCTTAAAACACATGAAAAACCAGATACTTTGTTTTCTAAATCATATTTAATTCTCACTTTTTGCGAAAACCATAAAAGCTCTTTGTCTTTATTTCTTATAGGAATTACATAAGAATCAAAATCTGTTTGATTGTCTAATTTTTGTCTATAGAACTCTTGTACTTTCTTTTTTTCCTTTGGAGATAAAAATTCTGCAAAATGCCTTCCTACAATTTCACTTTGATCATAGCCTAAAACTCTTTTTGAAGCATCATTAATCAGCGTAATAATTCCTTCTTTATTGGCATCATATATTATATCAGGTGCATTTTCAATTAATGTTTGGTATTCTTTTTCTGCTATAATTTTCTGAGTAACATCGAGTCCTGTGGCAATAAATAAATTACTAGAATACTTAAAATCGCTCCATTGAATATATTTATAATCTCCTGATTTTGCTCTAAGTTTTCTTGTATAAACAGAATTAGGAATATATTTTATATTATAGTCGACATCTTCAAAATCACTATCCTTTGTTAGACTCCAGAAGCCTTTTCCCATTACTTCTTCAATTTGATAACCTAATACCTTAATAATTGAATCACTACAAAAAACAACATTCCCAAACTTATCACAAGCTATGGTAATAAAGTTTGATTGATTAATAATATCGTTTGTAAAAACTAATTTATCATACGTATTTAAAAAATTAATTCGTCTAGAAAAATTAATTATTACAATTATGAATGTAGCACTTATTAGTTGAATGTAAACTCCTTTATTTTCTGTTTCAATAATAAAAAAACACAATAGAGTTGCCAAAACAATAAGAATGTAAATAATATAGTTCCTGAATTTTTTAAAGACATTGTATGAAAAGAACACTAACAACAGAAACTCTGAAAAGTTGACAAATGAGATTTCTGAATAAATTAGATTATTAAATACAATAACTGTTATTGCTATAAAAAAGAAAGTGAATATTTTATCTAGATTTCCTTTAACTATTTTTATTGATGAAAGAAAGTAAATAAACAACGATATGAACCCTAAAATTGTTTTAACAATTAATTCTTTTTCATCATATGTTTCAAATATATAATATGCAATTTGAGTGAAAATTATAATAATTCCAAAATATAAAAAATAACTTTTTAAGTCGAACTGCATCTCGTTTTCAGAAATATTCTTAACAAAATCTTTATTGTATTTTGATGAATCTTTTATCAAATAATTAAAAGCAATTATTGTTAATGAGCATAAAAGAAAAACAAACCACCAAGAAGTATAAAAAGGTGGTGTAATATTAAAAGTGTAAGATGTTTTATTTCCTAAATCATTTCCTAGAGCATCAACTTCTTTTACATAAAAAGTATAGTTCCCTGGTTGAAGATTATGATAGTTAATTTCTTTGCTTTTTGTTGGTTTTGTCCATATTTTATTTAATCCCTTTAGCCTATACGAATAATAATTATTCTCTGCTAAAGAGTTATTTATTTGTCCTATTTGAAAAGAAAGTGTGTTTTCTTTATGAGTAAAACTAATATTCTCTCTAGGAACGTTAAAGTATTTATTTTCTTCAGCAACGTAATCTTTATTATTAACTAATAAATTTGTGATAAAAATTGGTGTTGCTCTTTTAGATTTTCTGTTTTTAAAATAATACTTATAAAGCCCTTTTACTGTTCCTAAATAGACATTCCCATTTTTATCTATAAAATCTGATTTTGTATTCGTTTCGATACCATCAAACATATTGCTTGAACTCAAATTTTCTATATTAAGAATGTTCCCGTTTTTATCCGCAATAATTCTTTCTAATCCTAAATTAGAACCAATCAATACATTATCTTCAATTGCTGTTAAAGTATATATTAATGTAGATGATAATCCGTCATTTGTTCCAAATGATTTTACAACGCCATTATTATATGAATAAACTTTATTTGTACCACTAAACCATATTGTATTGTATTTGTCTTTTGTTACTAAAAACAATAAATCATGTATAATTTTTTTTTTAACTTTAAAATGTTTTTTATCATAACTTACTTCGCAAAGACCTAATGATGTAGAAACCAGCCATGAATTGTCTCCAATTTGAATTGAATTATAACAAACACTTCCTTTTGAATTTTTAAATAATTTTGCAACTAGATTAAATTTTGAATCAACAATTAATAATCCATCTCCATTTGTTGCAATCCAAAATCGATCTTGATTATCTTGAGTAATTGCTAATACATTAATTTTTGGAATAAGCGATACAACTTTATTGTCATGATATTTATATAATCCGTTTTCAGCCCCTATAAGGATTACATCATTTTTAGTCTTTTTTAAAACACTTACCCTTTCATTAAATTCTATTTTCTTCTTATGTTTTAATGTAGAGGTGTTTTCTTCTGTAAATATATTTAATCCATTTTCTCTGCTATAAACAAATAAATCATTTCCCTTTTCCGTAATTGCAAATATTGACTTTGAACTTAATCCAGAATGATGGTTGTATTTTACAAATGTCTGATCACTAAACTGAATTACGCCTAAATAATTTGATCCTAAAAACAAACACCCATTATCTTCAAAAATGGTATTTACTTCAGATTGTGGAAACCCCTTTTCTTCATCAATAATTAAATAACTATCTTTTCCATAGACAATCCCTATTCCTCCTAGGTTTTTACCTGATACCCATATATCACCAGAATTAGTCTTATAAATATTATTAATATAAAAATTAGAATTATCTGCTTTCTTAACTGTTGTAATCTTATGTTTATATCTATATTTCCCCTTATCAAATTGAATTATAAAAACATTTCCTTTATTATCTCCTAAATAATAAAATGTATTTTTATTTCCTGAAATACAAACATCGTTATCTTTAAAATCTAAAATAAAAAATTTACTGTCTGAAAATTGATAGAGTCCATTATTAGTAGCAACAAGAAGATTATTCTCGTCTAATTGTGTTACTGTATTTATACTAGATATTTTTTTATCAACAATATCGATTATTGGATGAATTCTTAGATTTTCATCAATTTCATAAATACGATTAGTTGTAATACCATATATTTTAGTATCTGTTTTTATAATTTTTTTAAATACATCTAACCTACCATTATAACTAGGATATTTGATTCCTTTTATAATTTTTTTTCCATTAAAAACCAACAACCCTCTAAACTTTGTGGTAAGTATTAAATTCTTGTCATCACTTTCAATTATATCTGTAATGAAAAAATTTTCTAAGCCTTTAAATTTATTATAATTTACAAATTGGTTACCATCATAACGTATTAATCCTGCTCCTTCGGTTCCATACCAAAAAAGCCCATCACTACTCTTAAATATTTTGTTGACAGAAGAAGAAGGAAATCCTTTCTCTTGATTAATTATTTCAAAATTATATTGCTGACTTTGTATAGGGCAAGAAAGCAAAAAAAATGAAAATAAAATTAAATGGTAAAGTTTAATCATATTTGGAAAATAGTAGGGGCAGTTAACTCTATAAAAGTATAAAAAAAAAGCATAGACACCAAAATAAGTTAAATTTCATGCATATGTCATAAAAAATCCCTATTATTGGGGGTTTTTTAATAAAAGATTTAATATGTCATTAAGGAAAATTACTACTTTTTTATTGTTAGTCGCTTCGTTTTCAATTGTTGCACAACAAAACATTACGCTTGAAGAAATTTGGTCTGGAGCCTTTAGAACAAAAGGGATGGATGAACTTCATGCAATGAAAAACACAAACCAATATACAATCTTAAATTTTGATAGAAGTTCAAGGTCGATGCAAATAGATTTATATGATTTTGGAACTCTTGAAAAAGTAAACAACATAATTGACACAAAAAACCACAAAGAACTTCAATCTATAGATAGTTACACTTTTGATAAGACAGAGAATAAAATTCTTATTGCTACAAATTCTAATCCAATTTTTAGACATTCTTTTACCGCTGATTATTTTGTGTATGATATTTCATCAAAAAAACTAACAAAATTTACTGATAAAAAAATTCAAGAGCCTACTTTTTCTTCTGATGGTTCAAAAATAGCTTATGCATTTGAAAACAACTTATATGTTTATGATGTAATTTCTCAAACCCATTTACAAATCACAAATGATGGCAAGAAAAATGCTATTATCAATGGTATAACTGATTGGGTTTATGAAGAAGAATTTGCTTTTGTAAAAGCTTATGACTGGAATACTTCAGGTGAAAAAATTGCATTTATTCGATTTGATGAAACAAATGTTCCTGAATTCTCAATGGATTTATACAACGAAGGACTATATCCTACGCAATCTGTTTTCAAATATCCTAAAGCAGGAGAAAAAAACGCAATTGTTTCACTACACATTTATGATTTAAAAACAAATACAACTAAAAAAATTAATTTAGGAAATTATACAGACTTTTATATTCCAAGAATTAAATGGACAAATGACAATAATACTCTAAGCGTTCATGTGATGAATCGCCATCAAAACAACCTAGATTTACATTTTGTTGATGCAAATTCTGGAAATACTCAGATAATTCTAAACGAAAAGGATAAAGCATATATAGACGTTACTGACAATCTTACTTTCTTAGAAGATAATAGTTTCATCTGGACTTCTGAAAAAGATGGATATAACCACATTTATCATTATGATAAAAATGGAAAACTAAAAAAACAAATTACTTCTGGAAACTGGGAAGTAACCAATTATTATGGTTTTGACGAAAAAAACAAAACTATTTATTATCAATCCGTTGAAAATGGATCAATTAATCGCGATGTTTATTCCATTAAAATAAATGGAAAATCTAAAACAAGATTATCTTCTAAAACAGGGACAAACAATGCCATTTTTAGCCCTAATTTTCAATATTTCATAAATACTTATTCTAGCGCAATAAATGCCCCTACATTTACTTTAAATGAATCAAAAACAGGAGCATTAATAAAGCAAATTGTAATAAACAATGAAATAGAAGAAAAACTAGCGCAATACAATATTGCTCCAAAAGAATTTTTCACTCTAACTACTTCTAAAGGAAATGAATTAAATGCATGGATGATTAAACCTAAAAACTTTGATACTTCAAAAAAATATCCAGTATTTATGTATCAATATTCAGGACCAGGATCACAATCTGTAGCGAATCAATGGAATTCATCAAATGATTATTGGTATTACATGTTAGCCCAAAAAGGATACATAGTAGTTTGCGTAGATGGAAGAGGTACTGGTTACAAAGGAGCCGAATTTAAAAAAGTTACGTATAAAGAATTAGGCAAATATGAAGTAGAAGATCAAATTGACGCTGCGAAAATAATTGGAAACTATTCATACGTGGACAAATCAAGAATTGGTATTTTTGGCTGGAGTTATGGTGGTTTTATGAGTAGTAATTGTATATTAAAAGGAAATGATGTATTTAAAACAGCAATTGCTGTTGCTCCAGTTACTAGTTGGAGATATTATGATAGTGTTTACACAGAAAGATACATGCAAACTCCTCAAGAAAACGCAAGTGGTTATGACGACAATTCCCCTATTAATCATGTTGAAAAACTAAAAGGAAATTATCTATTAATTCATGGAACTGCGGATGACAATGTACATGTACAAAATACCATGAAAATGATTGAAGCTTTAGTACAAGCAAATAAACAATTTGACTGGGCTATATATCCTGATAAAAACCATGGAATTTATGGTGGAAAAACTAGACTTCAACTATATACAAAAATGACTAACTTTATCTTAGAAAAGCTATAACATGAACAGTATTACTGATAAACAGCCTGAATTATTTGGACATCCTAAAGGTTTATTTTATTTGTTCTTCGCAGAACTTTGGGAAAGATTTAGTTTTTATGGAATGAGAGCATTACTAATGCTTTACATGGTTAACGAAATCTTTAAAGCTTTAGCCGAAAGAGATGTAGCTGCTGCTGCTGTTTATGCTTCATATGGCTCACTAGTTTACGCTTCAACTGTTATAGGTGGTCGTATTTCTGATAAAATTTTAGGAATGCGTAGCTCTATTTTTCTTGGTGGAATTTTAATGTCTCTAGGTCATTTTGTCTTAGCAATTGAAAATGACATTGCTTTTTTCCTTGCATTAGCATTCATTGTTGTAGGAAATGGCTTTTTTAAACCAAACATTTCAACTTTCGTTGGTTCATTATACGAAGATGGAGACAGAAGAAAAGATTCTGGATTTACCATTTTTTATATGGGAATTAACATTGGAGGATTTGCTGCACCACTACTATGTGGTTGGCTAGGACAAACGTATGGCTGGCATTATGGTTTTGGTTTAGCAGGATTAGGAATGCTTACTGGATTACTTTTCTTTTGGAGCGGAATAAAAAAGAATGTTTTTGGAGACAAAGGATTACCACCAAATAAAGAAATCTATGAAAAGAAAATTTTAGGAATTCCTCAAAAAACATTTATCCCAATCGTTGCTTTTTTATGCGCACCTATAATAGCATTTTTATTAGCTAGTTATAAATCTATTGGAAAAGAAGATTCTTTTTTAGGAGACCAAAATATCGTAAATATCTTATTTAAAGTTATTGGAGTATTAATTTTTATTTACCTATTCATTATTCTTAAGAATTCAAGTATAGAAGAAAGAAAAAAATTAATCATGGCTATCTTAATTACATTTTTCATGACTCTTTTTTGGGGATTCCATGAGTTGTCTGGAAGTGTAATCACTCTATTTGCAGACAGAAATGTAAATTTAAATGGCATCATGAATGCTAGTCAAACAAATTCATTAAACTCATTAGTTATTATAGCCCTCTCTATTCCAATTTCACTACTTTGGGCTTATCTATCTAAGAAAAACCTTAATCCTAGAACACCTTATAAATTTGGCTTTGGACTAATCTTAGCTGGATTAAGTTTCTATATTCTTTCATTAAGTGGCGCAAGTGCAGATGAGAATGGAATGGTTCCTTTCTCATACCTTTTAATAATGTATTTTATAATTTCAATTGGAGAATTATTCATGTCTCCTGTTGGACTATCCAAAATAACCGATTTATCACCAAAACGCATTGTCGCTTTCATGATGGGAATTTGGTTTCTATCTTCTGCCTACGCATTTCAAATTGTAGGATTTATTTCAAAACAACTAGCTGTTGAAAGTACAGATATTAACGTAGGAGGATTAGAAACACTTTCTATTTATACTAATGGATTTGATTTAATAGCAAAATATTCTCTTGGAGCTGGATTATTAGTCCTTATCTTTTCACCATTAATGAAAAAATTAATGGGCAATGTTCATTAATCAAACAACTACAATTTAACCAGAAAAACCATAATATGACCAATACAACAATAAAAGAGAAAACTTTTTTTGGACATCCCAGAGCTTTATTCATCTTATTTTTTACAGAGATGTGGGAGCGATTCTCATTTTACGGAATGAAAGCTTTATTAATTTTTTACCTAACAAAGTATCACTTATTTTCTGATGATTCTGGAAATTTATTGATTGGAAGTTATGCAGCATTAGTTTATGCAGTTCCTGTTATTGGAGGATTTATTGCAGATAAATATTTAGGTTTTAGAAAAGCTATTGTTTTTGGTGGAATTATGCTTGTTTTAGGACATTTAGGAATGGCTTATGAGGGAAATGCTGCCACACAATCTATTACAGGAGAAATTACAAGAGATAACACGGCCTTACAAATTTTTTACTTTTCACTAGCCTTAATTATTTTAGGTGTAGGGTTTCTAAAAGCTAATATCTCTTCTTTAGTAGGAGAATTATATACTGTTGGAGATAAACGACGAGACTCTGGGTTCACACTATTCTACATGGGTATAAATCTAGGTTCTCTCTTAGCAACAATTGTTTGTGTATGGTTAGGAGAAGCTTATGGTTGGAGTTATGGATTTGGTGCTGCTGGAATTGGAATGTTTTTCGGATTATTAACCTTTATCTCAGGTAAGAAATTATTAATGGGTAAAGGAGAATCTAACAATCCAGCCTTTTTAGAACAAAAATCATTTGGACTTAAAAACGAGTGGTTAATTTATATTGGAAGTATTTTATCTACATTAATATTTTGGCAAATGGTACAAAATCATGATGCTGTTTCAATAGCTTTACAAGTCGCTGGTGCTGTTTCATTTTTATATATTGTATATTATGCTGCAACAAAATTAGACGGAAAAGCTCGTGAACAATTAATAGCATTAACTATTTTAATCATTTTCACTATTGTCTTTTGGGCTCTGTTTGAGCAAGCCTATACTTCTATGAACCTTTTTGCTGATAGAATTTTAGATCGACATATCTTTGGTTTTGAATTATCAGCAGGACAATTCCTGAGTTTCAATTCCTTATTCATAATTTCATTAGCACCTGTTTTTGCTTGGTTATGGGTAAAATTAGGAAAATATAACCCAAATACAGCCGTTAAATTTTCATTAGCATTAATGTTAGTAGGATTAGGTTTTGGCGCTTTAGTAATGGGAATCAATGTCTCTGGATTAGGAAAAGTAGCTGCTATATGGTTAATCTTAGCTTACCTTTTACATACATGTGGAGAATTAAGTTTATCACCTGTTGGACTTTCTGCGGTTACTAAATTATCCCCAGTAAAAATTGTTGGTTTCATGATGGGAGTTTGGTTCTTAGCAACTGCTAGTTCAGAATTTATAGCTTCTGTATTAGCAAACATAGCTTCTGTAGATACTACAAACGGAACCGCACCAGATTTAAATTTAGCAAAACAAAGTTATTTGAAACTATTTGAATATTTATTTTATACAGGGCTTGGATTTGGAGTTTTATTACTAGCTCTTTCTCCAGTTATCAAAAAATTAATGCACGGAGTAGATAAAGAATTAAACAATTAATATTATGAGTCAAAATTCAACAGATCAATTTTTTAAAAATCCTGTCCTAGGACATCCAGCAGGGCTATTTGTATTATTTTTCACAGAAATGTGGGAACGTTTTTCTTTTTATGGAATGCGTTCACTATTAATATTATTTTTAACAGCTTCTTTTACTAGTGGTGGCTGGGAATGGACAAGAGAAAATGCGTCTGCACTTTTTGGTTCTTATGTAGGTTTAGTTTACCTATCAACCATGTTAGGTGGATATTTTGCTGATAAAATTATTGGTTTTAGATGGGCTGTTGTAGTTGGTGCTGTTTTAATGACTTTAGGACATGCTTCTATGGCTGTTGAAACGGAATTTTCAATTTATTTAGGACTTATTTTATTAGTTTTCGGAAATGGTTTCTTTAAACCAAATATGACTTCAATAATTTCTGAAATGTACAAAGACAGACCAGAAAAGAAAGATGGTGCTTACACATTATTCTATATGGGTGTAAATGCTGGTGCATTCTTTGGGATTCTACTTTGTGGTTATTTAGGTGAAAAAGTAGGTTGGAGTTATGGTTTCGGTTTAGCTGGAATTTTTATGTTCTTTGGAATGTTACAATTTTGGTTATCTCAAAACATCTTTGGAGACATTGGATTAAAACCAACAGCAGAAAGTAAAGCAAAATCTGAAGCTGCTGACACAGATGCAAGAAACCCATTCACTAAGTTAGAATTAGGTATTATTGCTGTTTGTTCAATATTAGGTCTATTATGGATCATTAACGATCCTGCTTCTAAAATTTCTGGTGGAGCTGTAAATATATTCGGATTTTTAGGAGAAAATGGAAACAACATTGCTATAGTAACAGCACTATTATTATTTATTTACTTATTAGTGACTCGTTTAATGAAGTATTCTCAAATTACAAGAGAAAAATTAATTGCAGTAACTTTCTTTGCTTTTTTAACCATTTTCTTTTGGGCAATTTTCGAACAATCTCCAAACTCATTAACAATCTTTGCTAGTGATTATACAGATAGAGTATTAGAAGGTAATTGGAGTACATTCTTTCTATTTATTAACACATTAATTACAATTGTCCCTTTAGCAATTATAACGTGGGTTTTATATTTATTATTCAAACAAACATTCAAAAATTACGCAATTGCAAATATTATTTTAGCTACCAGTTTTGTTATTATTTGGACAATCGCAATTTGGATGTTGATTAAAGATTTTTACACCGCAGGGTTTATAACATTGTCAGATTCAACTTTAGAGATGCTAAAAATTGAAAAAGTTACAAAAGCAATTACAGAAGTTCCTGCAACATGGTTTTCAACATTAAACTCTTTGTTCATTATTTCATTAGCTCCATTATTTTCTAAATGGTGGGAAAGTAAATACAATCCAAATGCAAATATGAAATATGGTATTGGAATGGGATTATTAGCATTAGGAATGGCTTGTGTTGCAATTGGAGCAACAGGAATTGAGCCAGGTGCTAAAACGGCTTCTGTAAGTATGATTTGGTTAATTTTAGTATATTTATTCCATACAATGGGTGAGCTGTGTATTTCTCCTGTAGGATTGTCTTACGTGAGTAAATTAGTTCCAGCTAGAATGATTGCTTTTATGTTTGGTGTTTGGTATTTAGCTGTAGCAATTGGTATGAAAGGTGCGGGTATGTTTGGAGAAAAAATTGATAAAATTGCTAATGAATCAGGGTTAAGTTCTTTCTTCTGGATGTTAACAATAATTTCTTTAGTAATGGCTGCTTTGTCAATATTAATGACGCCAGTTATCAAAAAACTAATGCACGGTGTTAGATAACAAACAAAATTTGGCATCTTTTTTGTCTAATTTTGTTATAATAAATTAAATGATTATGAAAAAAATACTCTTAATACTCTTTTTTATAAGTTTCAGTATTAGCAATGCTCAAGAATTAACATGGCATACTGATATGAGTAAAGCATCTGAATTAGCAATCAAAGAGAAAAAACCTATGCTCTTGTTTTTTACTGGTTCAGATTGGTGTGGTTGGTGTATTCGTTTACAGAAAGAGGTTTTAAAAACGACCGAATTTGAAAAATGGGCAAAAGAAAATGTAGTTTTAGTAGAACTAGATTTTCCAAAAAGAACACCTCAAGATGAAACAATTAAAGCTCAAAACCATCAACTACAAAATATGTTTCAAGTAAGAGGCTATCCTACTGTTTGGTTTGTTACTCCTGAAAAAAAGGAAGGAAAAATGAACTTAAGCGGTCTTGGAAATACTGGCTATGTTGCTGGAGGACCAGAAAAATGGTTAACTGTGGCAAAAGGAATTGTTTCTAAAACAGAAGAAAAATAATCTATCATTTTAATAACCTATAAAATCCCTTTTCTACTGTTGTATGAAAAGGGATTTTTTCTTGTTCACATGTTTCTTTCCATTTCTTCATTTTGTAAAAAGGATTACTATTATCTGCAATAATTACCTTTGGTTTTACCTCTTTAATTAATCTTCTTAAATTAATTTTTGGACTTTGAATTAAAACAATTACATCTGGTTTCAATTTTGTTTTATAAATAGACATGCTATCAATAATTAATATCCTTTCTTCATTATAATTTAATACATTTTGTAATGGAATTATATGAACACTATCTGTAAATGTTCCACGAGAATAATCGTTTATTAATCCCTTATTTTCTTCTATAGAATTAGTAAACACATTTATTTTGTTTCCTTCTTTTATAGATATTAAACTTTTCTTACTATTAAAAACTAATAATTCATCAGCCTTGTTCTCTTCTGTTTTTATAAAAATGAAAGACAATTGAAAAATTAAAATTGCAAAAGCACAATTCCTAAAAGTATTCCATTTTGGGTTATATATCCAATAAATCAAAGTCCCAATAAATAAATATAATAAAACTGTTGAAAATGCTGAAAATGAAATATTTTCCACAATTCCATTCTTTATTTTTGAAATCATGGTAATATAACTATTCATTATAGATATAAAAATGACAAGTAATTTACCGCAAAGCAATGCAAATGGCTTAAAAATAAAATTCAACAACAATGTGAAACTTCCAAAAATTAGTATACAACTGGCCAAAGGAATAACAACAATATTTGCTACTAAAAACAATAATGGTAATTGATTAAAATAATACAAACTTAGTGGCAAAACACCTATTTGAGCAGCTAATGAAACTAGAATAATATCTATAAAATAAATTCCTATTTTATTCTTTGTAAAATAACATCTCTTATAAAATGGTTGAAACAAAAGTATAGATATTACAGCAGCATAACTTAATTGAAATCCTATATCAAAAACAAAATTTGGATTAAAAATGAGTAATATCAAAGCTGAAACCGCTACTGCATTGTAAACATTATTTTGTTGATTATAATAATCCCCAATACTAACAAATGTAAACAAAGTAACTGCTCTTGTTACCGAAGCTGGTAAACCTGTTAAAAAAGCAAATAGCCACAAAAAACTTAAAATAGCTATCATTTTGAGGGTTTTCCCATATTTAATCTTCTCAATCGGTTTTAGAACAAACGCTAGAAAGAAATAAAGAATACCTATATGAAGTCCAGAAATAGCTAAAATATGTATAACTCCAGCCTTAGAATATTTATCAATAGTTTCTTTATCCATATAACTTCGTTGTCCTAATAATAAAGCATCTAATATTGATCTTATAGTTTCATCATATTTGTGATCAGTGAAACTATTCCTTAAGTTTAATCTTAAATTTTGTATATAATAATCAAAGTTCTTAGTGAGTTTAATTTTCACAATCTCTCCTTTATTACAAAATACTTGGTGAAATATGTTTTGCTTTTCTAAATATTCTGAATAATCAAATTGATATGGATTACGAGATTTTTGTATCGGTTGAATCTTTTTATTAATCCATATTTCCTGACCTACACTGAGTTGTTCTTTGTTTTCTTTTGAATAATATAAAAGAATTTTACCTAATGCTTCTGTTTTATTACACTGGTTTATTTTTAAAAGATATTTATTGTATTTACTATTTGGTTTTATTACAGAAGTGATAGTACCTCTCAATTCATTATTTTCACTTTTCATTATCTTAGAATAATGATTTTTATAATGTATTTCTTCATGTAAATAATGAGAAAACACTCCTAAGGAGATTACAAATGAATAACAACAAATTCCAAATAATATGTTTTGAAAAAGTTGTTTTTTTGCTCTTAGAAAGGCATAAACAAAAACTAAAAAAGAGATTGAAAGAAAAATTAAGATTACTAAAAATGGTAACCTTAAAAAATGATTTGCTAAAATTCCTAATACAAAGCTGACCGTAATTGTTATTATTGGGAACTTAAGTAGCTTCATCTTTATTAGTCTAAAACACGATTTATTTGAGCAAATGTTTTAGAATAATATGCATCCAAAGTTGAAGAAACAATAACACCTCTTTTTGTAGATGAATGGATGAATTTAATTTCATCATTTACAATTTCTGTAATAATTCCTACATGGTTAATAACGCTTCTTCCATTTGTTTTGAAAAAAATTAAATCACCAGGTTGTGCTTCATTTTTTTTAATTTTTTGACCATGTCTAGACATATCAATAGATGTTCTTGGCAAAGAAATATCATAATTCCCATAAGTACTAAAAACAAGTCCTGAGCAATCCATCCCTGTTTTTGTTGTTCCTCCAGTTCTATATTTAACACCTAAATTATCTAATGCATCATTAATAATTTTATTCGCTAAAGAATTTGTAGCTCTTTTTTCTAGCTTTCTTCCTTTGTCATCTTTATCAACAATCTCTTCATTCTCTCTCTTTTCTGATGATTTAGTTCTGTTTGATTTTACAGTTTTAGTTCTTCCATCTTCAGAATAACTATAAATCCCTTTTTCTTTTGCTTCTTTTTTTGAAGTAATAATATTTGATTGCGTTTTACAACTTACAATGCTAATTAAAACGATAAAAACGAGTATTTTTTTCAAAATATATTATAATATTAATCTTTTAATTTTTACGAATTTTTTCTTGAAATAGGTTTCCATCAGTGATGAAATCATAACACCTTTACTTGAAGACGCATGGATAAATCTAATATCACCTTTACAATTTTCAATTACTATTCCTACATGTGAAATACTTCTTCTCCTATTGGTTTTAAAGAAAATTAAATCTCCTATATCTGCTTTTTCTCTTTTAATTTTTTCACCTAATTTGCTTTGCTCTATAGATGTTCTTGGAAGTAAAAAATTATTCTTTTTATAGGCTTTATAAATCAAAGCAGAACAATCTATTCCGTCTTTACTCATTCCACCATAATGATATGGAGTTCCAATATAAACTCTTGCGCTATCTATAATTTTAATACGAGTAAGAAAAATGTCAATATCTTTTACAACTTCTGCGAATCTTTTTTTCTCTTTTTCTTTAAATCGTTTTTTTAGAAAAAATGATTTTTCGGTTTTAACGGCAGACTTATCTGCTTTGATATTATTTTTAGGATTTAATAAACCTAAATAATCATCAAAAACAACTACTTTTTTAATCTCATTATCAGCAGTTTTATCTGTTAAAACAGATTGTGCTTTTCCACTAATAATAAACAAGCAGCATAATAATAGTAATCCTTTTTTCAAACCTAAGTGTGTATTTTTGCTAAAATAAAGATTATTTCTTTAATGAGGAAACAATTAATTGAGCAGTTTTATCACTAGCGCCTGTTCCTCCTAACTTTTCTTCTAAAACAGAGTACGCTTCAATCATTTTCTTTCTGCCTTTTTCATCAAGAATTTTACTCAATTCTTTCTTTAAGTTTTTGGAATTAAATTTATCTTGAATAAGCTCAGTAACAACTTCTTTATCCATAATTAAATTAACTAAAGAAATGTATTTCAAAGTGATAATACGTTTTGCAATTTGATATGACACCCAACTTCCTTTATAACAAACTACTTCAGGGACTTTAAAAAGTGCCGTTTCTAATGTTGCTGTTCCAGAAGTAACTAATGCAGCACGAGAAACACTCAATAAATCATACGTTTTGTTTGATATAAAATGAACATTCTCATTCTTTAAAAACGTTTGATAGAAAGAATATTCTTGACTAGGAGCTCCTGCAATGACAAATTGATAATCTGGAAAATCTTTTACTATTGATAACATTCCTGAAAGCATTTTTGTAATTTCTTGCTTTCTACTACCTGGCAAAAGTGCAATTATAGGTTTATCATCTAAGTTATTTTCCTTTCGAAAATTAACTTCATTTACTTCTGTTCTATTATGTATGGCATCAATTAATGGATGACCTACAAATTTCACCAGAAAATGATGCTTCTTCTCATAAAAGTCTTTTTCAAACGGAAGAATTACGTACATAAAATCCACGTCTCGTTTTATAGCTTTAATTCTATTTTCTTTCCAAGCCCATATTTGAGGTGAAATGTAGTAGTGTGTTGGTATTTTTCTCTCCTTTGCCCAAGTAGCAATTCTCATATTAAAACCTGGATAATCGATAAAAATTATAGCATCTGGTTGAAATTGTTCGATGTCTTTTTTACATACTTTGATGTTATTCAAAATCGTTTGCAAATTCATTACTACTTCTATAAATCCCATAAAAGCAAGATCACGATAGTGTTTTACTAATGTTCCTCCTGTTTTTTGCATTAAATCTCCACCCCAAAAACGAATTTCGGCATTTGGGTCTTCTTTAAAAATAGATTTCATCAGATTAGAACCGTGCAAATCTCCGGATGCTTCACCTGCAATTATGTAATATTTCATTCTTTAATTCTAATAATTAAATAAGCTACAATCTACTAATTCGTTATTTACAAAAGTTATAATCCACAACTTGCCATACTCTTCTTCGCTCAACTCTTTATATTTGTAACTTCCTATAAATTGATTAACCAAAGCAGGAATTGTATTTGAATGTCCTGCTATTACTATGATTTTTCCTTGTTCTTTCTTTACTATATTCTTAGCAAATTCAACATCTCTAGCATCATAATTAGTAATTTCTATTTTCTTTTCATCTGAAATTACTCCTAATGTTTTTTGCGTTCTTAGATAAGGTGTTGCATACAATCTGTCAATAGAAAAATCATTAAGCATAAACGCTAACTTTTTTGCTCTTTCTTCTCCTTCTATTGATAAAGCAGGATTTTTAGTTCCGTCCTTTTCTTTTTCAGCATGACGAACTAATATTATTTTTGTTATCGTCTTTTCTTTTGAAAAGTCTTTAGAGTTTACATTATTTTGCGAATGAACTAAGCTTGCAAAGCAAAAATTAATAATAAGTAAAAAAATAATATTTTTCATTGTTATAAAAGTAATGTTGTAATTGTTATAATAAACATTGCCAAGATAATTCCTCTTGCCATCAAATCTTTATTCTTTTTCAATAATAAGAAAAAAACAACAACATTTGGTATTGCACCTAGTGTTATAACTTTTCCTATCATTCCTGCACTTTTCATTATTTTAAATCCTTCTACAAAACCTTGTTCTGTAAAAAACTGAAGCGCTATAAAAGTTCCTATTAAAGCTCCTAATAAACCAATTATTAACCCTATGAATAAATCTTTTTTCTTCATTTTAAATCCCAATTATTTAGCGTTTTTATTACCTGATGAGCTGTTAAATCAAATTGAACTGGTACAACAGAAACATAATTATTTTCTAAAGCCCATTCATCTGTATCTTCTCCTTCATCTTTATTTACAAATTCCCCTGTCAACCAGTAATATTCTTTTCCTTGTGGGTTTGTTCTTTTATCAAATTCTTCAACCCACATTGCTTTTGCTTGTCGACAAACTTTAATTCCATTTATTACTCCTTTCGAAGCTTTAGGAAAATTAACATTTAAAACAACACCTTCAGGTAACCCATTTTTCAGAACTTCTTGTGTTATTTTTTTAACATACTCTCTTGTCGGTTCAAAATTTGTCTCCCAACTATAGTCTAAATGTGAAAAACCAATAGCTGGAATTCCTTCAATACCTGCCTCAACAGCAGCACTCATTGTACCTGAATAAATAACATTTATAGAAGAATTTGATCCATGATTAATTCCAGAAACACATAAATCTGGTTTCTTTTTTAAAATTTCATGAACAGCCATTTTAACACAGTCAACTGGTGTTCCAGAACAACTATATTCATGTTCAATTTCTTTATCTAAATTTACTTTATCAATGTGTAGTGTATTATTTATTGTTATCGCATGTCCCATTCCACTTTGAGGACTATCAGGCGCTACAACTATTACCTCTCCAATTTCTTTCATTACATCAATTAAGAAACGGATACCAGGTGCTACTATACTATCGTCATTAGTTACAAGTATAAGTGGTTTTTTCATTTATTTTTTTCTGCTAATTTAAATAATTTAAATGGAAACCAAATTCAATAATATAAATATAAAGTTTTTAATTTTTAACAAAAAATTGTCGTAAATTGCGAGATATGGCATGATTTTTTATGTAATTTAGTTGAAAATTTTTTTAATGACCCAAATTGTTAATTTTATGAAAAGAAATTATAAGGTTATTTTGTTAATAACTGCCTTATCAGCAGTTCTATGGAGTTTTATACCTACGAAAAAAACCGAAGATCCAGAGAAAGACAAATTACTTTTGGAACTACTAACTTATGTCTTGGAAAAAGGACATTATAGCCCTGTTGAAATTAATGACAGCTTCTCAAAACAAGTGTACAATAAGTATTTGAATGGAATTGATCCTACAAAACGCTTCTTTTTAGAATCTGATATAAAAGAATTCGATCAATATAAGCAAGTAATTGATGACATGATCAAAAATAAAGACTTGTCGTTTTTTTACTTAACTAATACGCGATTATTAAAACGTATTAAAGAATCGGAATCTATTTATAAATCTATATTATCTAAACCTTTTGATTTCACTATTGATGAAGTTATCAATACTGATTATGAAAAACAGCCTTATGCTAAAAATGATAAAGAATTAAAGAATAGATGGCGTAGACAATTAAAATTATCTGTTCTTTCAACTATCGTTGATAAAGAAAAATTAGAAAAAGACAAAAAAGAAAAAGATCCTAATTATACTAAAAAGCGTTTTTCAGAAATTGAAAAAGAAGCACGTGAAAGCTCTTTAAAATCATTAAATGATTATTTTGATTTTATTGAAAAAGAACTTGATAGCAATGATTGGTATTCAATATTTATAAACTCAATTGTTGAGCAATTTGATCCTCATACTTTTTATTTTTCTCCTGAAGAAAAAGACAAGTTTGACATTAGTATGAGCGGAAAATTTGAAGGAATTGGTGCAAAACTTCAAAAGAAAAATGAAGTAGTTGAAATATCAGAATTAATTTCTGGTGGACCAGCATGGAGAGGAAAAGAACTTGAAGCAGGAGATATAATATTAAAAGTTGCTCAAGGAAGTGAAGATCCTCTTGATATTGCAGGAATGAGACTTGATGATGTTGTAAAAAAGATCAAAGGAGCAAAAGGAACCGAAGTTCGTTTAACCGTTAAAAAAGTAGATGGTACAATTTCTGTAATTTCTATCATTAGAGATGAAGTAGAAACAGAGGAAACATTTGCTAAATCTTCTGTAGTTGAAAAAGATGGTAAAAAATTCGGAATTATTTACCTTCCAAAATTCTACATTAGTTTTGACAACAAAGACGAAAGAGATGCATACAAAGATGTTGCTCTTGAAATTGAGAGACTTAAAAAAGAAAACATTGAAGGTATTATAATGGATTTAAGAGGAAACGGAGGAGGCTCTCTTGAAACTGTTGTAAATATGACGGGATTATTTATAGAACAAGGTCCGGTAGTACAAGTAAAATCATCCGGAAGTAAAAAGGATATTTTATCCGACAAAGATCCTGGTGTTCAATGGACTGGCCCGCTTGTAGTAATGGTTGATAATTTTTCTGCTTCTGCTTCTGAAATTTTCGCAGCAGCAATTCAAGATTACAAAAGAGGTCTTGTTATAGGTAGTAAACATACTTATGGAAAGGGAACAGTTCAAAACCTTATTGATTTAAATCAGTTCGTAAGAAGTAATTCTTATGGAGATTTAGGAGCATTAAAAACTACTACTCAAAAATTCTATAGAATTAATGGTGGATCAACTCAAAGAGAAGGTGTATTAAGCGATATTATTTTACCAGATCGTTTTGCTTATTTAGATATGGGAGAAAGAGATGAGAAAAATTCTTTACCTTGGGACAAAATTGACGCTGCTCCATACAAACCTATTTTTTCAGGATTTGAATCTATTATTTCTAAAAGCAATGATAGAATAGCTAATAACGAACAATTTAAGTTGATTGATGAAAATGCAAAATGGATTTTTGAAAGAAAAGATGATAATGATTTTGAACTTAGCTTAGAAAAATTTGAAATAAAAATGGAGATTATTGACAATAAACTTAGAAAGTTTAAATCACTTGCTGATTATAAAAACAATCTAACGTTCAATTCACTTCCTTATGAAATTGAAGCTACTCAAAAAGACAACATTTTAAAGGAGAAAAGAGAGCGTTGGCATGAAGAACTTCAAAAAGATATCTATGTTGACGAAGCTTTAAATGTTTTAAGCGATATTGAAAAACTTGATTTCAGAAGTGTTGTTTACTCTAGAAACAAAAAGGGAAAATTTGAAAGATTAGATTAAAAACTATAAATAAAAAATGAGGTTTAACAACCTCATTTTTTTTATACATTAAATTCAACTATAATTTTTGTATAAACAAAACATAATAACCTCAAAAATGTTTTATTAATTTCTTCTACTCCAAAAAATTGAATTTGCCCATCTGCTCTCAAGAGCATATTGTTCATGAAGTTGAACTTTATAGTTTTCAAATGCATCTCTCATAATATAATGATAAACATCTAATGCTTCTTCTTTTTTCAAGAGTATATCTGCCAATGCATGTCCGCCATAATATCCTGAAGCAAGAGCCGAGGTAATACCATAAGAAGACAATGGATCAAATGAATAAGCAGCATCTCCTATAGCTAACCAATTTCCTCCAAAAGGTTTTTCTAAATATGTTGTATTTGCTATTCTTGTTGTTATATCAAAAATATTATCTTCCTCTAATCTAGTTTTAAATACTTTTTGACCTAATTGAGAATTATTCATAATATCCAAAATAAAGTCTTTTCCTTTATTCTTAGACGGAATCAAATCTAAATCCGTAAAAATCATGACTATCACATTATCCCCTTCTGATGGCGACACGTATATCCATCCATTCTCAAAACTTTCTGTATGAACATAAAACGGGATAGTTGTTTTAATTTGACATTTAAAACTTAATGATGCAAGCTGATCTAGTGTTTTCTTTTCTATTCCTAATTTTCTACATACAGAAGCTTTTCTTCCTGTTGCATCTACAACATAATTACAAAAAAGAGTTAACTCATCTGTTTTCGATTTCAAGACTACTTTTGTAAAATTCTTTTCTTTATTAATAGTATATAATGTATAATCTACCAACCAATTTATTTGATTTCTTTTAGAAATGTCTTGTAATTGTTTTTCGAAATAAGTTCTATTTAAAAGAATCCCTTTATTATACCTATCAAAAAGAAATAATTTTTCATGCAAAATAGACGTTCCCCAAACAGATTTATTCCCATAATACAAATGATGTTTTTCATCTATAAGCAATGATTCTAAACCCATTTTTTGAAATAATGGATAAGCGTTAGGAGGAATACATTCTCCTACTTTTTGATTACTTAACTGATTTGCTTCAACAATAACAGTTGAAATATTCCTAGAATTAAGAGTTAATCCTGCTGCAATACCAGCAGGACCTCCTCCAATAATAATTACATTAAAAAAGTTATTATCTTTCATTTCTACCATAAAATGGTCTTTTCTTAGCTATTTTAGTAGATTCAGCAAATGTTGTTTTTAACATTTTTTCATCTACTGTTACTCTTTCCGCATAACGAACTTGTTCCATTGTTGGATCAATTGAAGTATAAGCCATTCTTGTTTCCTTCCAAACTCTATTTGGTAAAAAATCACTTTCTTGATTCTTATATTCTGTCTCTGCAATAATTCCTAAATCATGCCATTCACTAATCATTTTATTTATTTTTGGTAAATATTGTGTACCAAATTCACGTAACCAATCTTGACGATAATCAAAGTGTTTCAATCGCTGTGCAATATTTACTTTTGTATCACTCATTCTACCATAACTATCTTCACTTAATACTTGATTAGGCACTCTTGCTGCCCAAAATGATGGTAAAGGCAAATAAGTTGTAGTATCATATCCAGACAGGCAACTTGCCTCATCTGTTTGCCAAGGCACACCTAACCATCTAGTCAAAGAACCTGGTCCACTTGCCGACAATGGTCCGTCTTCAGACAAAGCAATTGCAGGACTTAATAAGCTTCCATAATCTAAATTTGGCATCTCATTTTCAGGCAATACTTTCAATCTAAAAGGTTTTTCCCACATCAAAGCATTACGCATTGGCCATGTTAATTCAATTCCTGGATGAAAAGGACCTCCTAAACATTCTTCAAATGGAGCTATATTTAAAGCCTCTATTTGTTCTTCCAGAGATAATTCATTAAAAGATTTTATTTTATCTACTTTGACATTATTAAAATCTCCTTTCGCCCATTTTTCAAACCATTTATATTGTGTATTTGTAATTGGCAAATCATCTAAGGCAATATTTGTATAATCTCCAAAACCATCCCCATAAAAAGGAGGTACTTTTTTAGGTTCTGCTACATTACTATTTGGATTTCTTAACCAATTAAAGATTCTTTCCCTTTCTTCTTTTGAAGATTCAGAAGGATCAGACAACTTATTCAATAACTCTGGATTAGTGAAATCAGAAGGAGAGTTTTTCCCAAAAAGCATAAAAAATCCATGATTTACCCATTGTGTATTTGTCATACGTTCTAAAACTGGATAAATATGCTCCCAAAAATTTACTCCATTAGAAGTTGGATCTGGATAATTGAATTTTTCAATAAATAAATTCAACACTACATCATACATGGTTACAACTCCAAATAACCCTGGTCCAAAATTTGGAGGAGTTACAGCAACCATTGCTGGTTCTGCTTCAAATGTTTTGCCATTGAGAACAATAGTTGCCCTAATTGTACCATCAGAAGTATCATCATGCCAACCTACGTTATTTGCAAAGGTTGTTGCTGGTTTATTATCATAAGAAGCAGAGTTTCCATCTCCACCAAAAAACAAAAGCCTTCCTTTATCATCTGTTTCTATTTTTCCTAGTGGTACTTCTTTCCCATAAAACTTCCCTCCTGTTAACTCATATTCTGGTTTATCTTTTTGACTTATTCCATTTATCTTTTTGACTCCTGGATTTATAACCAATTCATCCCTATCACCTCCTTTAACATTTCCATTTCTATATGTTGAAGGAATAGCATATCCTTCTAAATCTAAAGCATTATTGAACTCATACCAAGCTGATTTTACATTGGCAACATGTACTCTCCAATTTATTTGTGCTTCACTTGCTACTATTTCTTTAACAACTTCTCCAGCAGCATTAAATCCGTATACTCTAAACCGAGCAACTTGCTTTTTAACTTTCCCTTCTTTATCTTTAAATCCCCCATCTGGTGTTTCCATAGTATTTGATAAATCTGAAGCAAAATAATATTCCGAAGAATTTCCAATTCTAGCAATTCCTAGTGGTGGATAAATTGCTACACTTTGAATAACTTGATCTTTTTCCATCTTTTTGTTTGTTTGATTCTTTTCAAAATTACCTAAATAGAGAATTAAAAAAACAGGTAATTATACCTGTTTTCTTTACTTAAATTAGTTATACACAAAAGGCTATCTTTTAAATTAGATAGCCTTAAAACAAAACTCCTATTGCAACAATAAGAGTAATTCTTTCATTTTATTTAGTTTGCTTTCAGTAAATTATTTTTAATAAACTGATTTTTTTAATTAACAGAAATAGGTGTTGTTATAAGGAATATAACAACATGTTTTTACTCCATTTACATATATAAAACTTCCATCACCTCCGCAAGCTTTTGGCTCTTCTATTGGGTCTCCAGGAATTGGAATTCTTATACCTCCATTAATGCTTTTTTGTTCTTTTTTAGTTAGCTCTTGAGATCCTTTTAATTTTAAAATTGATTTTTTCATTGTTTATTTTTATTTATCTCCATTTACTAAATAGAGAGGTTTTTAATTAAATTAGTTCTTATTAAAATTCTTATAACTATAAATTAACAGATATAATTATTCTGAGAAGGAATATAACAACATGTTTTTACTCCATTAACAAAAATGAAGCTTCCGTCTCCTCCACAACGTTTATCTTCATAAATTGGTCCAATTCCACCACTAATTGTTTTTTGTTCTTTTTTACTTAACTTTTGAGTTCCTTTTAATTCTAAGATACTTTTTAACATAATACTAGGTTTAAAAATTGTTTAATATCCAATCATTTAAAGACACTTGGATTTTTTGTCTGTTTATTTGCTCTATTTAAAAAAATACAATAGTAATTATCATCAATATATCTTACATTAAAATACGATATTACTAATAAAAATGTTATATTATAAATAAAATTTAACCTAAAAATATAAAATATCTTCTTTACAAAAATTAATTTTGTAAAATAATTAACATATTATTAATAATTAAAACCTCTGTTATTTTTAATCACAAAATAATTTTATCAAACCAAAGACAAATATTAATCCTACATCTAAGTTTTTAAATTAAGGATTATTCAATCAGAAAGATTATAATTATTTTATGATATAAAATTTAAAATTATAACATTTTAGGATTGATTTGTTAAAAATCTTTACCTACTTTTGTTAGAAAATATAACCAAATGCTTCGCTTAATTGCGTTGCTTGCAATGACATAATTATGAAACCAGACTTATTTCAAGCTCCAGATTATTATCAATTAGATGATTTATTATCAGATGAGCACAAATTAGTAAGAGACGCAGCTCGTGCATGGGTAAAAAGAGAAGTTTCTCCAATTATAGAAGAATATGCTCAAAAAGCAGAATTCCCAAAACAAATAATTAAAGGATTAGCCGACATAGGTGGTTTTGGCCCATACATTCCTGTAGAATATGGAGGAGCGGGTTTAGATCAAATTTCGTATGGTTTGATTATGCAAGAAATTGAACGTGGTGATAGCGGTGTTCGTTCAACATCATCTGTTCAGTCTTCATTAGTTATGTATCCTATTTGGAAATATGGAAATGAAGAACAACGTATGAAATATCTACCAAAATTAGCCTCTGGAGAATTTATAGGTTGTTTTGGACTTACCGAACCTGATCATGGTTCAAATCCAGGAGGAATGACAACAAACTATAAAGACATGGGAGATCACTATCTTTTAAATGGCGCAAAGATGTGGATTTCAAATGCACCATTTGCTGACATTGCTGTTGTTTGGGCAAAAAATGAAGAAGGAAGAATTCATGGTCTTATTGTAGAAAGAGGAATGGAAGGATTTTCTACTCCTGAAACTCATAATAAATGGTCACTTCGTGCTTCTGCAACAGGAGAATTAATATTTGATAATGTAAAAGTTCCAAAAGAGAATTTATTACCAAATAAATCTGGATTAGGAGCTCCGCTAGGATGTTTAGATTCCGCTCGTTACGGTATTGCTTGGGGAGCAATTGGAGCAGCAATGGATTGTTATGATACTGCTTTAAGATATTCTAAAGAGCGTATACAATTTGACAAACCTATTGGTGCAACTCAGTTACAACAAAAGAAACTAGCTGAAATGATTACCGAAATTACAAAAGCTCAATTATTAACATGGAGACTTGGTGTTTTAAGAAATGAAGGAAGAGCTACTTCTGCTCAAATTTCTATGGCAAAACGTAATAATGTAGATATGGCAATACATATTGCTCGTGAGGCCAGACAAATGCTTGGTGGAATGGGTATAACAGGGGAATATTCTATTATGCGCCACATGATGAATTTAGAATCAGTAATTACCTATGAAGGAACTCACGATATACATTTATTAATTACTGGAATGGATGTAACTGGGTTTTCAGCATTTAAATAATACCATAATAGATAAAAATAATATAAAATGCTTCATTATTTGATGAAGCATTTTTATTTTTGGAACATTATTTGCTAAAACTATATTTAGATAGATTTCGTAAATAATTTTAAAAACAAAATATTATGAAAACCCAAACTATTAACCGTAGAATTCAATCGTATAAAGACCAATTATTAAATCACTCTTTATACAATGAAATAAAAAACATTGAAGATTTACATTGTTTTCTTGAAAATCATGTGTTTGCTGTATGGGATTTTATGTCTTTATTAAAAGCCTTACAAAACAAATTAACTTGTACAACAACTCCTTGGCTACCTGTTGGTAATCCTGAAATTCGTTACTTAATAAATGAGATAGTTGTTGCAGAAGAAACCGATGTTGATATAAATGGAAATAGAAAAAGTCATTATGAGCTATATATTGACGCAATGGCAACTTGTGGAGCAAATACAGCTATAATAAAAAACTTTTTAGAAGATGTTGTCACTACGAAAAATATATTTGTAAGTATTAAACAAAGTGATTTACATGATGATATAAAAGCTTTCTTAGATTTTACATTTAGAGTAATCGAAGAAGGAAAACCTCATCAAATAGCTTCTGCTTTCACCTTTGGAAGAGAAGATCTTATTCCTGATATGTTTTCAGCAATTCTTACTAAATTTCAACAAAACTTCCCTGAAATAGATTTATCTGAATTAATCTATTATTTTGAACGTCATATTGAATTAGATGCAGATGAACATGGACCAATGGCAATGAAAATGATTGAGGAATTATGTGAAAATGATGATAAAAAATGGCAAGAAGTTGAAGAAACAGCCATATTAGCGCTTCAAAAGAGAATTAAATTATGGGATGCCATTGAAGAACAAATTCGAAAAAAAGAATTAGCATTGTAACAAAACAATACAAAAGTGGTTTTTGTTTATCTTTACAAAACAAACAAATGCTAAATGTCTTCACAAACTCGATTAACAAAAGCATATAAAGAAGCTAAAAGAGTATCCTTTACAAAGAAGGACAAATTTATTTTGTTTAGTGATTGTCACAGAGGTGATTCTAGTTTTGCAGATGATTTTGCTAATAATAGAAACATTTATTTTCATGCACTCCAACATTATTACAAAGAAGGCTTTACATATATAGAGCTTGGAGATGGAGATGAATTATGGGAAAACTTATTCTTTAAAGATATTTTTGAAGCAAATAAGAATGTTTATATGCTTCTTCAGCAATTTTTCAACAACAATAGGTTACATATGATTTACGGAAATCATGACATGGTATATCGTAATCAAAATGTTGTAAAAAAAACTTTAAGTGAATATTTTGATCAACGAAAAGGAGAAAAAATACCGTTATTCCCAAATATTAAATTTCACGAAGGAATTGTCTTAAAAAACGCAGATAATGATAACCAAGAGTTGTTTTTAACACACGGACATCAAGCTGATTTTATGAATTATGTCGGGTGGAAAATTAATCGCTTTTTAGTTAGAATTCTTTGGAAACCTTTACAAGTTTGGGGAATAAAAGACCCCACAAGTCCTGCTAAAAATTATATTGAACTTATAAAGGTAGAACGTAGAATCAAAAAATGGATTGCTGAAAATAACAATAAAATAACAATTACTGGACATACCCATAGACCACGTTTTCCAAGTCCTAGTGAAAATGCCTTACACTATTTTAATGATGGAAGTTGCGTACATCCTAGAAGCATAACTGGCATCGAAATAGAAAATGGAGCAATTGCTTTAATAAAATGGTTTATCGATACTAAAGAAGATGGAACATTACAAATTAAGAAAGAATACTTAGAAGGACCGGCTAATTTGGAAGATTATAAATAAAATAATAAAGCGAAGAATATTCTTCGCTTTATTATTTTTACTGCTCTGGTGCAATTTCTATTTCAAGACCATCTAAATCTTCAGTAAGGTGAATTTGACAACCTAATCTACTATTTTCTTTAACATGATAGGCTTCGGAAAGCATTGCTTCTTCATCGTCATTCCGTTCTGTTTTCAAAACGTCATTTAAAAGATAACATTGACATGAAGCACACATTGCCATACCTCCACAAACGCCTACTGTTCCTTCCTCTGCTAATTCATAAGAGCGAATAAGCTCCATAACATTCATGTTCATGTCTGTTGGAGCTTGTACTTCATGAATTATACCATTACGATCTGTAATCTTTATAGTAATGTCTGTCATTAGTCTATAGCTTTTACAACTGCTTTTTCTGCTTCTTTTCGTGTACCGTCAAAACCATCAACACCAGATACTGTTGTATATTTCAATACATATCGTTTTCCAGGATTTAACTTATTGTATACACTTTGGCACATCAAGGTTGCCTCGTGAAAACCACAAAGAATTAATTTTAACTTACCAGGATAAATATTAACGTCACCAATAGCATAGATTCCTTCAATATTAGTTTGGTAATCTAGTGCATTATTTACTTTGATTGCATTTTTTTCAATCTCTAATCCCCAATTTGCAATAGGTCCTAATTTAGGTGTTAATCCAAAAAGAGGAATAAAATAATCCGCTTCCACATTCATACGAGCTCCATTAACCTCAATATCTATAGACTCTATACGTTCATCCCCTTTAAAACCAACCACTTCTGCTGGTGTAATTAATTTTATTTTATCTTCAGATTTCAGCGCCTGAACTTTTTCAACAGAATCTAAAGCACCTCTAAATTCATTTCTTCTATGTACCAAAGTAACTGATTTTGCTACATTTGATAAGAAAATACTCCAATCTAATGCAGAATCTCCTCCTCCAGCAATCACGATATTTTTTCCACGATATTTTTCAGGATCTTTTACAAAATAATCAACTCCTCTGTCTTCTTTTTCATAGAACTCTATATCTTTTAGTAGAGGTTTTCTAGGTTCAAATGTTCCTAATCCTCCAGCAATTGCAATTGCTTTTGCTTTATGTTTCGTTCCTTCTTTTGTTGTGACAATAAAAGTTCCATCTTCTAACTTATCAATAGTTTCGGCTGTCTCACCAAGAGTAAATCCAGGTTGAAATTGCTTAATTTGTTCCATCAAATTAGTCACCAAATCTCCTGCTAATACTTCCGGATAACCTGGAATATCGAAAATGGGTTTTTTAGGATATAATTCAGCTAATTGACCTCCTGGCTGAGGTAAGGCATCAATAATGTGACATTTTAATTTTAATAATCCTGCTTCAAAAACAGTAAAAAGTCCTGTAGGACCAGCTCCTATTATTAATATATCAGTTTCTATCATGTTTATAATTGTAAGCTACAAAATAACGAAGTTACTTTGATTTTTAATATGATTTTTATCAGTTTTAGCTATTTTAAAAAGGTTGAAGAAACATATTCTATTATTAAAATAAAAAACACAACAAAAACCAACCTTAAAGGCATTCTCAACTAATAAATATTTAGTTTGTAATTAATCTTTTTTGAAATAGTTACGCAATATTTTCTACCGTTTCAATTTGTGGAACATATTTTTTAATTGTAGTTTCAACACCTGCTTTCATAGTACTCACACTTAAACTACAACTTGTACACGCTCCTTCTAAACGGACTTTTACATGCTTCTCATCGATTACCTCAACTAGAGAAATATCTCCTCCATCCGAATTTAAGAATGGGCGAATTTCATCTAATGCTTTTTCGATATTTACTATTATTTCTTCTTTATTCATCTTATTTTCCTTTAACAGCAGAACAACCTGCCATTGTCGTTATTTTTATTGCTTCAGTAGCAGGCAAACTTTCATTTCTGCTTACTGTTTCTTGCACTACATTTCTAGCTAAATCTTCAAAAGCTTTTTCTAAAGGAGTTGATGTTTGTAGTGCCGCTGGACGACCATAATCACCTGCTTCTCTAATACTTTGTACTAATGGAATTTCTCCTAAGAATGGAACTTGTAAATCTATTGCTAAATTTCTAGCACCTTCTTTTCCAAAGATATAATATTTATTGTTTGGTAGTTCTTCTGGTGTAAAATAAGACATGTTTTCAATAATTCCTAAAACAGGCACATTGATACTTTCATTTGCAAACATAGAAACTCCTTTTTTAGCATCTGCAAGTGCTACTGCTTGAGGCGTACTTACCACTACTGCTCCAGTAATTGGTAGTGATTGCATAATTGATAAGTGAATATCTCCTGTTCCTGGTGGCAAATCAATTAGCATGAAATCAATTTCTCCCCAATTAGCATCAAATATCATTTGATTTAAAGCTTTTGCTGCCATTGGTCCTCTCCATATTACAGCTTGATCTGGTTTTGTAAAAAACCCTATAGATAATATTTCAACTCCATAGCTTTGGACAGGTTGCATTTTAGATTTTCCTTCTACTTCTACTGAAACTGGTTTTGCATTTTCAACATCAAACATTATTGGCATTGATGGACCATAGATATCAGCATCTAATACTCCTACTTTAAAGCCCATTTTTGCTAATGTTACTGCAAGGTTTGCAGTAATAGTAGATTTTCCAACTCCTCCTTTTCCTGATGAAACTGCTATAATATTACTAATTCCTGGAATTGCTTTCCCTTTAATTTGATTTGGATTTTCTGGCTTTTCTGGAGCTTCTACTTTAATATTAACTTTTACTTTTGCTTTTTCATACACTTTTTCGTGTATAACTTTAATAATATCAACTTCAGCTCTTTTCTTTATATGTAATGCTGGTGTAGTTAAAACAACGTCTACAACCACCTCATCTCCAAATGTAATTACGTTTTTAACCGCTCCACTTTCTACCATATTTTTTCCTTCTCCTGCAACAGAAATGGTTTCTAAAGCTCCCAGAATTTCTTTTCTATCTAATTTCATTATACTAACGTTTAAATCCTTTAACTATTTAACTAAGCTATCAAGGATGTCATTTTTTAAAAGTTTAAATATTTTTTCGTTATTTAAACTGAATCTGAATTGCAAAGATAGGCAGAAGTTTAAAAGTTTAAAAGTTTATATGTTTAAAGTTTGTTAATAGTAAGATAGAAAAAAATTATAATCGCTACTTACAGGTTATTTGAGCGTATTAAATTCATTTTGAAATTAATATATTGTAATTGTAAATCGTTTTTTAAAACATTATATTCTGATGTGAGTACGTTATTTTTAACTGACGAATAAATAAAAGTATCTACTTTGCCTACTACAAATTTTGCTTGTGTAGTAATAAATGAGGCATGAGCAAATGCTAGTACTTCATCTAATTTTTTCTGTAGCGCTAAATAGTTTTGTTTATTTTTTTCTTCTATTTCTAATTGTTGTGCTACTTTTTGATTTTCTTGTTCTATTTTTAAATTTGATTTTTCACTTTCTATTTTAGCCACGTTAATTTTTCTATTGTTCTTGAAACCGTTTAAAATGGGAATATTTAATTGTAATCCTACTTGTTGGTTTTTATTATTCCCAATTTGATTATTAAAACTATCTACAATTACGTCGGGCTGATTTAAAGGCTTATAATAAAACGATGATATTTGATAGAAAGCAGATAATACAGGTAAATTATTTGATCTTTGTAGACTTACTTCTTCTAAATCTCGTTCATAATTGAGTTTTGCTGAAATAATTTTTGGGTTATTTATCTCTTTTTCAGTTTCAACATTACTTGTTAATGCTTTTTCTAAAGATACATTTTCAATTATAATATTTGAATAATTCATCAATTGAAATAATTGTGTTTTCTGTATTGTAAATAATTGTTCTGTTTCGATAACTTGTTTTTCTTCTTGAGACAAGTTAAGTTGAATATCATATAAATCGCTTTTAGGTTTGCTTCCTGTATTTACTTCTTTAGATATTCTGTCAAAATTAAAAATGGTATTTTTAAGCTGTTCTTTTTGAATTTTCAATAACTCTTGTGTAAAAAGAGCTTGATAGTAGCTTTCTAAAATTTGTAATTTGTATTCATTTTCAATAATTTCTTTTTCTGCTTTAGCTATTTCAATACTAATTTTATTCCTTTTTGAATTAACAATAGCATTAAAATCGAGAAGGTTCATTTGTGCATTTAAATAAAAGTTATCATATTGAATGTTTGAACTTACTCTTCCATTTGTTGATGGGTTAATTGTGGAACCAAAATTATAACTCTGACTTCCAAATAAATTCACAACAGGCAATATTTCATTCAGCATTGAATTTCTTGCTTTCTGAGTTCTTTTTATTTCTAATTGTCTTATCTTTATTTCTATATTATTCTCCAAAGCAGTATCTATACATTTTTGCAAAGACCAAGTATTTTCTTGGCCTTTTACAAAAAAGCTTATTGTTATGAAAAAGAGACATACAATTATTTTCTTATTCATATTTTAAGTATTTTAAAACATCTACTTTGGTTCCTTGATAAGCTCTAGATAGCACTATTCCTAATGTTAACAACAATAGAACAATAAAACCGATTATAAAAGGTAGCACTGTAATTCTTATTCTATAGGCAAAATCTTCTAGCCATAAATTTAAAAGATAATAAATAGGGAAAAGCGCTATTAAAAATCCTATAACACAGAATGTAATATATTGTTTTGATAATTCTTTAAGTAATGTATTAGTATTAGCTCCTAATGTTTTTCTAATAGCAATTTCTTTCATTCTTCTTTGAATAGAATAAGATGCTAATGCGAAAAGTCCGAAAAGTGCTATGAGAATAACGACTATATTTAACAATGAAAATAAGTTTTTCATTTTAACAAAACGATCAAAAGTTCTTGCATAGCTTTTATCTACAAAATCATACGCAAATGGATATTCTGTGTCTACTTTATTTACCCAAAATTTTTCAATATCATTAATAGTTTGCTCCATATTATTTGCATCTACTTTCACATAAATTGTGTTTACATTTTGAAGTATCCAATCTATTGTTTTGAAATGAAAAAATGACATTGGTGGAATTTCTGCTTGTGGTCCATATAAATGGAAATCTTTTACCACTCCTACAATTTTAAGTTTATTACCATTCCAATCTATTTCTTTTCCAATCGGATTTTTTTCATTCATCATCTTCAATGCTGTTTCATTTATCATAATTGAATTTATAGTGTCTGATGCGTATTTTTCAGAAAATAGTCGTCCTTCTTTTACATTTACTTTCATCATTTCTAACATTCCAAAATCGATTGCCATGTTTTGCCCTTGAATATTTGCATCATTATATCTAAAACTTGATGATGATGATGCTCCATCTCCAAATTTAAACGCTCCTGTAGAAACTTGCTTTACTCCTTTAATTTTAGAAATTTCTTGTTTTACTGTATTATAGCGCGTAATAAGTTTTTGCCTATAATCTCTTTCTTTATAATCATATGAATTTCTATACGAAATTTCTAATACTTGTTCGCCTTTAAATCCTAAATCTTTATTTAACATAAATTGAACTTGTTCATATACAATATATGATCCTATTATAAAAAATGTAGCAATTGAGAACTGAAGAATAAGCATCCCATTTCGAATCCAAACACCACTTTTACTACGTCCAAAATTGCCTTTTAAAACTTTTAATGTTTCGAAATTAGACACATAAATAGCTGGAAAAATACCTGCGAATAAGACTGTTAATAGAAAAACAACTATTAACTGTTGATAGAACTGACTTCCATATATAACTAATTCTTTTCCTAGAAACTCATTGTAATATGGTAATGATAGTTCTACCACTACTAATGACAACAGTATTGACAATAGCACCATTATTATGGTTTCAAAAACAAACTGTTTAATGATATTCATTTTTGAAGCGCCTATTATTTTTCGTATACCTACTTCTTTTGCTCTTTTAACAGCATTAACCGTAGCTAAATTAATATAGTTTACTACTGACAGAATTAATATTAAAATAGATAATCCCATCAGAATTAATAACATTTGATAATTCCCGTTTCCTTCAGGATATCCATGTGCTTTCGAATGTAGTCTTGAGGTAGAAAGTGGTTCTAAAATATTTTTTATTGATCCATATAATTTTAGATATTCTTCTATTGAAATCCCTTCGCTTTCTGCTTCTTTAGACATTTTATATTTAAGAAAAAGAGAGTTTAGTGCTTTTTCAACTTTTGTCTTTTGAGATGGATCTTTTAATTTTAACAATAATCCGAAATTAAAATTACCCCATTGATCTTTATTCTCTTCTAATTTCTTGTCTATAATATTTGTAACTGCCTCTGGAGCAATTGATGATTTTTCTTCAATTTTATAAATACCTCTTACAACTAATGTTCTTCCAGAATACTGAACTTGCTTTCCTATTGGATCATCATTACCAAATATTCTTTCAGCAACTTCTTCTGAAAGATATATACTTGTGTTATCATGATTTTTAATATTTGAACTTCCTTTAACAAATTCAAAAGGGAAAAATTCAAAAAAATTATTTTGAGCATCAAATATTTTCGCTACTAATTCTTTTTTGTCTTTATAGTTTATTATTTCATTATAATACCATGTATTAAAGTAGCAATATGATTCTACTTCTGGTATTTCATCTAGATATTGTGATAGCGGACTTGCTGTGTAACCCCATATTAAATCTTCTCCCAAATCACTAATTACTTGATGTATTTTATCTTTATCTGGATTCCAATCATTATAACTTTGCTCATCGTTCCAATATAAAATGGCAAAAATCAATCCAGCTATACCAATACTTAATCCTAAAATATTAAGAAAAGTAAAAAGCTTATTGTTTTTTGCATGATATATAAAAAGGTTTGTCCAATTTTTAAACATAACTATTCGTTTTTTGATTTAATATGATTTTTTAGATTGATGATACCACTTTATTTTTTTGTGATTGAACCTGACGAACTCTTTTCTGTACTTATTTGGGTTGGGTTACCATAAAAAACAATATCCGCACTTGATGATGCTTTTGCATTTATAGATTTTGATACATTTAATATAATATCAGAAGAACTACTCGCTTCTACTTTTGCATTTTCCACATACAATCCTTCCAAATCACATTCAGATGAGCTACTACTCTTTACTTCTATGTTTTGAGCTTTCCCTTGTAATTTAACGTCACTTGAACTACTTGTCTTGATTTTTATTTCTTTTGATTTAATTGTTGCATCAAGTGTGCTACTTGATGATGCATCAACAGTTAACATTGTACAATTAAAAGTTCCTGTTACGCTTCCAGATGAACTAGATTCTATTTCTAAGTTATCTACTGTATTTTCATTTTCAAGTTTCACATCGGCTGATGAACTTACTTTAATTCCTTTCAATGCAGGGCCTGAAACAGTTACTTTTAGCACTTGGAATTCAACTCCATTTACCCAATTAACATATTTTTTCTTAGTCTGTTTTTTAGTTATTTTTTCTTTTTTATCTCCTGTTTCAACATAAATTTTAAGTGTTTCACCTTCTATCTCAGTTTTAATAAAACTTACCTTTTCTAAATTATCCGAAGTAACAGTTATACTTCTTTCATTTGAAACTGTATAAAATACATCAATTGCATGTGACGCTTTTAACTTTGAAAAATTTCCTACGTTTCTATTTTCTGAAACTTGTGCTATTGAAAACAATCCAATTAAAAAAACAGCTATGGTTGTAATTACTTTTATCATGGTATTATATTTTTAATTAAGAAATGAAAACATCTACATTTTTACTATTGTTTTTCTCGGAAAGGATAACACCATCTTTCATGAAAATAGTTTTTTGAGAAAATGAAGCATCATATTCAGAGTGAGTTACCATTAATATAGTTGCCCCTTGAGCGTGTAAATCAGTCAATAATTCCATTACTTCATTTCCGTTTTTAGAATCCAGGTTTCCTGTTGGTTCATCTGCTAGAATAATTTTAGGTTCATTTATTAATGCTCTTGCAACTGCTACTCTTTGTTGTTGTCCACCAGAAAGTTGTTGAGGATAATGCTTTAATCGATGCGAGATTCCTAATCTTTCTGCAATTTTCTCCACTTTTTTCTTTCTTTCAGAAGCTGGAATATCATTATAAATTAAAGGCAATTCTATATTATCATATACCGAAAGTTCATCAATAAGATTAAAATTTTGAAATACAAATCCGATATTTTGCTTTCTCACTTTTGCTTTTTCTTGTTCTTTTAAACCAATCATTTCCTGATTTAATAATTGATAATTACCACTCGATGCACTATCTAAAAGCCCTACTATATTTAAAAGTGTTGATTTTCCACTTCCTGAAGAACCCATTATAGTTACAAACTCTCCTTGATTGATTGTGATTGAAACCTCGTTTAATGCTTTTGTTTCTACTTCTTCTGTTTGAAAAACTTTAGAAAGATTTTGTATTTGTATCATTTTTAGTAATTAGTTTTTAGTTAATTATAGCTTTTTCTTAATTCTCAATATTTAATATTGCTACATCTTTATAATCCTTATAAGAAGATGTAATTACTTTTTCTCCTGGTTGTAATCCTTCTTGAACTTCATAATACAATGGGTTTTCTCTACCTAAGCTTATTGTTCTTCTTTCAGCTTTATTCCCATTCACTACAAAAACCCATTTCCCAGCAGTTTCTCGATAGAAACTTCCCTTAGAAAGCACCATTGTTTTATTTTTCTCTGATAAATTAATACGTACTCCAAAAGAAATTCCTTGATTTAATTCTAGATTATCATTATTTATAAAATTCAATTCTACTATAAATCTACCTTCTTTCACTTCAGAAATCACTTTAGAAATCTGAACTTCAACAGGTTTTCCTTTAAAATCTATTGACCCTTTTTGACCTTCTGACACTTTATTTAAATAAAATTCATCTACATCAGCTACCAATTTATATCCTTTCATTACATCTATAGTTCCAATACTATTTCCTTGTATAAACGTTTTTCCTAATATTGGTTCAAACGATGATAATCGACCTGAAAGTGGTGCTGTAATTAAAAAATTGTTTTTGTTTTTTCTTAAAATAGATAAACTCTGATTCATAATGCCAATTGATTGGTTCAGTTGACTAATTTGAATTTGATTAGCTTGTTTTTCTTTCGTAACACTTTGCTTAATGATATCCATTCGTTCTTTTTGAAATCGATAATTTTCTTGTGTTACTATCCATTCATTTTTAGCAATAATTTCTTGATTGAATAGTTTTATATTTAATTCATATAAGTTTTTTGCATCTTGAAAATCGTGTTCTATACTAATTAAATCTTTTGCTAAATTTAATTCTTGATTGCGCAAATCGAGCTTTGCTTTGTTTAAATTATTAATTTGCTCAATTATAGCTGTTTCCTGTTGCATATAATTCAATTCTGTATTTGGATTATACAAGCGAACTAAAGGCTGCCCTTCTTTAACTAAATCGCCATTTTCAACATAAATTTCCTGAACAGCTCCACCTTCAATAACATTAACTAACATTGCATTTAATGGAGTTACTTTAGCTTGAAAAACAATAAAATCCTCAAAAAAATCAGATGAAACTGTTTTAATGGTTATTTCTGCTTTTTTTACATTCAAACTTCTCTTTTTAGTAATTGATGTAAACACAAAATAAATCAAAAGTAAAATTATTGGTATAACTACAAGTAACTTCTTTTTTTTATTATTTTTACGCTTAATGACTGTGTCCATTATTTAAATTTTCTAAAAACAGAAGCAATTTCGTGCCAAAAATTTAAAGACCACAACATGCTGATTTAAAACATATTGTATTTAAATCAAAAAAACAAAATGTTCGTTTTCGAACACCATTTGTGCGATACTGAACACTTTATAAAATTGCAAAAACAGTCCTTTTATAAAATAATCATTAATAAAAGATTAATGTGGAAACATTTGACTGATGAAAAACAATAAAAATGAAGAAAACACAAGCCAATATATTAATAATTGATGACCAAGATGACATTCTTTTCGCTGCAAGAATTCTTTTAAAGAAACATTTTGAAACTATTTATACACTAAACGATCCTAAGAATGTGATTCAACTTTTAGCTGACAACACTATTGATGTAGTTTTATTAGACATGAATTATCGTATTGGTTTTGAAGATGGAAAAGAAGGTTTATTTTTTTTAAAAGAAATACAAAAATTATCTCCTAAAACGATTGTTATTTTAATGACAGCTTTTGGAAAAGTTGAAACGGCTGTTGAAGGTTTAAAATCAGGTGCTTTTGATTATGTTTTAAAACCTTGGGATAATGATAAATTATTAGAATCAGTAAAAAAAGGAGTTGACGAATCGAGAAAACGCCAAAAAAAAGATATTCAAAAAAATGAAGTTTCTAGTTATTTCATTGGCACATCACCAGTTATTAAAAAAGCATATTCTTTAGCTGAAAAAGTAGCTAAAACAGATGCAAATGTTCTGGTTTTAGGAGAAAATGGAACTGGAAAATATGTTTTAGCACATCATATCCATTTAACTTCTAGTCGAAAAGACAATCCTTTCATCCATGTAGATTTAGGATCATTAAACGAGAATATTTTTGAAAGCGAATTATTTGGTTATGCAAAAGGTGCTTTTACAGATGCTAAAAACGATACTGCTGGTCGATTTGAATCTGCTCAAAAAGGAACTATTTTTTTAGATGAAATTGGTAATGTTCCAATTCATTTACAAGCTAAATTATTACAAGTAATTCAAACCAAAACTGTAACTCGCCTTGGAGAATCTAAATCAAGACCTTTGGATGTAAGAATTATTACTGCAACTAATTTAGATTTGAAACAAGAAGTTACAGAGAAAAATTTCCGAGAAGATTTGTTTTATCGCATTAATACTATGGAAATTTTATTACCTCCTTTAAGAGAACGTGTTGTAGACAAAATTCCATTAGCCCAATTTTTATTAGAAAAAATGATGATAAAGTATGAAAAAAGCAATATCACATTTGAAGAGAATGCCTTAGAACAAATAAAAAAGCATGCTTGGAATGGAAACATTCGAGAAATGGAAAATCGTATTGAAAGGGCTATTATACTTTGTGAAAACAACAATATTAAAGTTTCGGATTTAGATTTAGAAGTAATTACTCCTTATGATAACAATCAGGATGATTTTCATCTTTCTGATATTGAAAAAAACACTATTGAAAAAGCACTGTTTAAAAATGAATATAATATAAGTAAATCTGCTGAAGAATTAGGCTTATCAAGAGCTTCTTTGTATAGAAGAATAGAAAAATACAACATAATAATGCCTTAATATGTTCTCAAACTTTAAAATATATAATCAAATCTTTGTTCGAATATTAATTATTCTAATTTGTTTTGGTTGTAGTGCTTATGTGTTTCAATATGGTTTAATATATACTTCTATTTTCATTTGCGTAGTTACTTTCTTAATTATTGTAGAGCTTTATTTATACATAAAAAATGCTTTTGTTTTTTACGACAAGACAATTCAGGCTATTTTACAAAATGATTTTTCTGCTGATTTTTCAAAACACAAATCCTTTACTAGTTATGCTAGTTTATTCAAATTATATGAAAATTTAAAAGAAAACCAGAACGAACAAATTTCAAAAGATATTATTTATCGTTCTATTTTAAACAATATTGAAACAGGTATTTTAATATTACAAAAGGAAAAGGAAGACTGGAATATTTTTTTAATGAATGATTATTTTTCTACTCATTTCAAAGTCCCAAAAGTTTCCAAATGGCATTATCTTAAAAATCAACTACCTTCACTTTGTAGTATAATTGAAGAACAAAATTTCAATGAAATTAAAACTTCATTACAGATTAGGGTTAACAAACAAGACACGCAAACCTTTGTAATGCAATCTTCTCGAACTAGAACCTTTCAACAAGAATATTATGTAGTTTTATTAGATTCTATTCAAAAAGTAGTGGAGAAAAAAGAAAAAGAGGCATGGATTAATTTAATGAAAGTTATTTCTCATGAGTTATTAAATTCATTAACTCCTATTCGTTCATTATCACAAAACTTACATGAATTAGTACAACAAGAAACTCTTTCAAATGAGGATTTAGATGACATGAAACAAAGTGTACAAACAATGCTAAATAGAAGTAATCATCTACAACAATTTGTGGAAAGCTACCGAAAACTAGCTATGTTACCTACTCCACAGAAAGAAAAAGTAGCGTTAACTGAAATTATTCAAAATGGTTTACAACTTATGGCTCCATTATTCAAAAAAGAGAACATTGAAGTTCAAAATTTAGTCTCATTTAACCGTTGGCTTTTTGTTGATAAATTACAAATAGAACAAGTTCTTATTAATCTATTAACCAATAGTATGTATGCTTTGTCTAACAAAACAAACAGACTAATTACGCTTTCTGCCGAAACTAAAGAAAAAAGACTTTTTATTACAATAACTGACACAGGAAATGGTGTTGAGCCCGAAATTGAAGATAAAATTTTCCTACCTTTTTTCACTACTCGAAAAGAAGGAGCAGGAATTGGGCTCACTTTATCTAAAAATATAATTGAAGCTCATGGTGGTTATTTAACGTATCAGAATAATGATGGAAAAACTACTTTTGTAATTTGCCTGATGGAATAATTACAAGTCTAATTATTAACTACTAATTTCAGGTTCCCAAAAATGCTTTTCAAAATTGATAATTTGATTATCTATAACTTTTACACCTTCATTTTCGAGCAATTGTGCCATCAAGTTTGTACCGTCAAAATGATGTTTTCCAGTGAGCAACCCTTTTCTATTTACAACTCTGTGCGCTGGCACATCTTCCATATCGTGACTTGCATTCATAGCATAACCTACCATTCTAGCAGATCGAGCAGCACCAATTGCTTTTGCAATTGCTCCATAAGATGTTACTTTCCCTTCTGGAATTTGCCGAACAATATCATAAACTCGTTCAAAAAAATTATCTTTATTTGATTTTTCTTTAGTCAATTTTATCCTGATATCATTTTATAAATTGATGAAATTGCTACAATTCCAGTAATTGCAGCTATGAAAAAATTAATATTTCTAATTAAGAAACCTACTTTATGTTCTATTTTTCTGAATAATGAAGCATAGATATAAAAAACTAATAAAGTGCCTAAACCAGCACCCAAAATAAAAAGCAAGTTTGAAATGGTTGAAAAATCAAAAATATTTTTGGATGACAATGTTAAACTTGCAAAAACATAATATGGAATAGCAAACATGTTTAAAGAAGACAGCATTACTCCATAAAAAAATCGATTTTTTTTACTTTTAATTTCTACTTCTTTTTTAGGCTTTTTTGCTCTAAAGCCTCCATATATAAAAAACAAAGTAAGAGCTATAAAGATAACTACTGCAAATTTCTTCAAATTATCACTGATAGCTGGATGACTTTCTAAAAATTTTGCAAAATATAATCCTAAAAAACATTGAATTAAAACAATGAATCCTGCTCCATATCCAAATAATAATCCTGTTTTTTTACTTTCATTTACACTTATTTTTGCCACCATCATATTAAGCATACCAGGCGGAATAATTCCTATAAACGCTATTAGAAAGCCTAATAATAAAGGCAGCAAATAAGTCATACTATTTTATTTTAAATTGAATATAAGTAATAGGCTTATTCTGCTCTAAATATTGACTTTCATAAAAAGTTTGAATTTTAATTACCTCATCTGGAGCTCCTTCATTTTTATATACATTATGATTCGCATATAAAACTTCATGTCCTTCTCCGTGTAAAAGTCCTAATGTATAACCATGCATGAATTCACTATCTGTTTTTAAATGCATCAACCCATCAGCTTTTAATACTTTTTTATAGCTTTGTAAAAACTCAGTATTTGTCATTCTATGTTTTGTACGCTTATATTTTATTTGCGGATCTGGGAATGTAATCCATATTTCATCTACTTCATTTTCATTAAAACAATGTTCGATAAGTTCAATTTGCGTTCTTAAAAAACCTACATTTTTCATTCCGTTTTCAACAGCAGTCTTAGCTCCTCTCCAAAAACGAGCTCCTTTTATATCAATTCCGATAAAATTTTTATTTGGATATTTTTCTGCTAAACCTACTGAATACTCGCCTTTTCCACAACCCAATTCTAACACAATTGGATTATCATTTTTAAAAAACTCACTATTCCATTTTCCTTTTAACGGAAAACTATCTGAAACTACTTCTTCTCTTGTAGGTTGAAAAACATTCGTAAATGTTTCATTCTCTTTAAATCTTTTAAGTTTATTCTTACTTCCCACGTGTTTTATAATTTTTGGTAAAATTAATGAAATAAAGTTTTAATAATCTTTGATTAACTTTAATTAAAGATAAAATTTTTTATTTTGTAAAAACATTTTATTTTGAAAAGAAGAAAAGTTGAGGTTGTTGTCATTTCTGACGTTCATCTAGGAACCTATGGTTGTCATGCAAAAGAATTGCTTGCCTATTTATCATCTATAAAACCCAAAACTTTAATTCTAAATGGAGATATTATAGATATTTGGCAATTTAGAAAGTCTTATTTTCCTGCTAATCATCTAAAAGTCATAAAAAAAATAATCTCTTTAAGCTCCAAAGGAACAAAAGTATATTATTTAACAGGAAATCATGACGAATTTTTACGAAAATTTACTGATTTGCATCTTGGAAACCTAAGCTTATTAAATAAATTAGTTTTAGAATTAGATGGAGAAAAAGCTTGGTTTTTCCATGGAGATGTATTTGATTCTTCAATAACTCATGCAAAATGGCTTGCAAAATTAGGAGGTTGGGGTTATGATTTATTAATATTAATAAATCGTTTTTTAAATTGGATTTTAGCCAAAGCGAAGAAAGAGCCTTATTCTCTATCTAAAAAAATAAAGAACAATGTAAAGTCTGCTGTGAAATTTATTTCTAATTTTGAAAAAATCTGCACTGAGTTAGCTATAGAAAACAATTATAAGTATGTTATTTGCGGACACATTCATGAGCCCAAAATAGAGCACATAGAAACAACTAAAGGAAAAACTGTATATTTAAACTCCGGAGATTGGGTAGAAAATCTAACTTCACTTGAATATAATAATAAAAAGTGGAAGCTATATAAACATAAGACAACTGAAGATTTTTCTAATGAAGAATCCTTTTTCGAATATGAAAACAAACTCGCTGAACAATTTATTTCTGTTCTAAAATAATAAATTTATAAGATTTCATCAATGAAAAACAGAATCCTTGTTGCACCATTAAACTGGGGATTGGGTCATGCAACTCGATGCATACCCATAATTCGAGCTTTAGAAAAAAGTGGCTTTGAACCTGTAATTGCTTCTGATGGAATTGCATTAGAATTATTAAAAAAAGAATTTGCTCATCTAATTACACTTGAATTACCTTCATATCAAATAAAATATTCAGAAAAAGGAAAAAATTTTAAAATAAAACTTTTCTCTCAACTTCCTACTATTATAAAAGCAATAAAAGCGGAAAGAATAGCCACTGAAAATATAATTAAAGAATATAATATTTCTGGATTAATATCGGATAATAGATTAGGTGTTTATTCTAAAAACATTCCTTCTGTTTTCATTACTCATCAATTAAATGTTTTAACAGGAAATACTACTTGGATAAGTACAAAAATACATCATCATTACATAAAAAAATACAATGAATGCTGGGTTCCTGATATGGAAAAAAAACCAAATTTATCTGGAAAATTAGGTCATTTAGAAGATCCTTTCAGTTCTTTAAAATATATTGGTCCATTAAGCAGATTACATAAAAAAGTTACTAAAAACAAGTATGAATTAATGGTAATTCTTTCAGGACCTGAACCGCAAAGAACATTATTAGAAAAAAAACTGATAACAGAGTTGGAAAACTATACTCATAAAACGTTGTTTATAAAAGGTATTATTGAAGATAAACAAAGCACTTATGAGGAAAAAAATATTACCTATTATAACTTCATGAATAGTGAGCAACTTGAGATAGCTTTTAATGAAAGTTCTACTATTTTATGTCGATCTGGTTATACAACAATCATGGATTTAGCTCAATTAGGGAAAAAAGCATTTTTCATTCCAACACCAGGACAATATGAACAAGAATATTTAGCTAAGAAACTTAAACAAGAAAATATAGCTCCGAGTTGTAGTCAAGATAACTTTAGCATTGAAAAACTTGAACAAATAAATAGCTATAAAGGATTTTTAAACTTTTCTACTGAAATAAGCTGGAAAAAATTATTTAGTCTTTTCCAAGGTAAATGAAAATTCAGATCCAATTCCAAATTGGCTTTCTATGTATATCTTTTCATTATGCCCTTCAATAATATGCTTTACAATTGCTAATCCTAAACCAGATCCTCCTTCGCTTCTAGCACCACTTTTATCAACTCTATAAAATCTTTCAAATAGTCTAGAAATATGTTGCTTCTCTATTCCTTCACCATTATCTGTAATCCTAACAATTATTTTATTATTCACTAAATCTTCAATACTTACCTCAGTAGTTCCTCCTTGTTTTCCATATTTGATGGAATTCATAACCAAATTTGTAACTACTTGTTGTACTTTTTCTTGATCAGCTATTACTGTAATGGGTTTATACTTAGCATCAAAAGTCAGTAATATGTTTTTCTTTGAAGCTCTCATTTCTAATAGTTCAAAAACATTTTGAACTACCTCTACAATATTAAATTCTGAAAGCTCTAAGTTTATATCTCCTGTTTCTAGTTTTGTTATTAAATCCAAATCTTTAACAATATAGATAAGTCTTTCAACTCCTTTTTCTGCTCTTTGTAAATATTTTTTTCGAATGTTTTTATCATCCATTGCTCCATCTAAAAGAGTTAGTAAATAACCTTGAACAGTAAACAATGGTGTTTTTAATTCATGTGATACATTTCCTAAAAATTCTCTACGGTATTCTTCTCTAATCTTTAATGTTTCTATTTCTAACTTTTTATCTTTCGCAAACTTTTGTACTTCTCTCGTTAAAGTAGCCATATCTGTTGTAACAGGCTGATTTCTAAAAGATGCGTTTTCTAATAGCGATACATCGTCATAGATTTTTTTTACTCTTCTATATATGAATCTTTCTACTCGATATTGTAAAACAAAAAAAGAAAAAGAAAATACTGAAAAAGAAAAGCAAACCACGAACCAAACACTTGCCTTTAAATAAAAAAAGTTTAATAAATACAATAACCCTGAGGAAAAAAGGGTTATATATACTGCTGATTTAACAGCAAACTTGTATGATTTTTTAAAATTAATGACCATTAAAACTCTAATTTGTAACCAACTCCTTTTATAGTTTTAAAGAAATCATCCCCTATTTTTTCTCTTAATTTACGAATATGAACATCTATTGTTCTTCCTCCTACTACAACTTCATTACCCCAAACTTTGTCTAAAATTTCTTCTCTTGTAAAAACCTTTCCAGGCTTAGTCGCTAAAAGATAAAACAATTCAAATTCTTTTCTAGGAAGTACTATCTCTTCATCTTGACGAATGATTTTATATTCTTCTCTATTAATTTCAATATCACCTACTTTTAAAGTATCAGTAGCAGAAACATCATCTTTTAACCTCCTTAAAAGCGCTTTTACTTTGCTAACCAAAACTTTAGGCTTTATAGGCTTTGCAATATAATCATCCGCACCTGCATCAAAGCCTGCAACCTGAGAATAATCTTCAGATCTAGCAGTCAAGAAAGTGATGATTGTATTCTCTAATTCTGAAAATTTTCTAATATTTTCACATGCTTCAATACCATCCATTTCAGGCATCATAACATCCATAATTATTAAATGTGGAAGCTCTTTTTTTGCCTTAGCAACAGCTTCTTTTCCATTTGAAGCAGTTACAATTTGATAGCCTTCTTGTGACAAATTATAACCAATAATCTCTAAGATATCTGGCTCATCATCAACTAATAAAATCTTAATTTCTCTTTTTTTCATAATATAATAAAGTTCTCTTTATTGATTGTAAAGGTAAATATAATATGAAACCTATCAAGCTCTTAACGATAATTTAATGACTTAACATTTAAGTAACGTTTATAAAACTTTTTTATAACTTGACAGTAACAGTTTGATAATCTTGTTAGAGTTCCTTTGCACCAAATTTCAACAACACAATAATGAAACTACAATTTTTATTAAGCTTTTTATTTATTAGCCTTTACTCTTTCGGCCAAACAGGAACAGTAACAGGAGTTATTTTAGATAAAGAATTCAACAACGAGCCATTACCTTTTGCTAATATAGTAATAAAAGGAACAACAATTGGCACTTCAACAGATGACATGGGAAAATATACACTATCTGTTAAGCCAGGAAGTTATGTTTTAGAAATTGGATATCTAGGTTACGAAACAAAAGAAATCCCTTTTACAATTAAAGCTGGAGAAAAAAAAGTAATTAATCACACACTTGAAGCAAGTGGTGTTCAATTACAAGATGTAGTAATAACACATTCTGTAACTAAAGAAAGCGAGCAAGCTTTACTACAAGAGCAACAAAAAGCGGTTGAAATCAAACAAGCGATAGGAGCTGAAGAGATTTCTAAAAAAGGTATTAGCGATGTAGCATCGGCAGTAACTAAAACAACAGGAATTACAAAACAAGAAGGTTCAGGAAACATTTATGTTCGTGGATTAGGAGATCGATATAACACTACTACAATGAATGGATTGCCATTACCATCTAACAATCCAACTAAAAAGAATATTAGCTTAGATATTTTCTCTACAGATATTGTTGAATATATTGGCATTGATAAAACATTCAATTACAAAAATTATGGTGATTTTGCAGGAGCAAACATTGATATTGTTTCTAAAAATTACAAAGGTAGCGGAACACTAGAAATAGGAACTGGTTTTGGAGTAAACTCAAATGCAATTAAACAAGACAAATTCTATTTACAAGATGGTCCAAGTTTTCATGGATTCAGCAATCAAAAATATCCTAACAGCCCTTTTAGTGGTTACAATTTTAATACCAGTTGGGACAAAAGAGCTCAAACACCAATAAATAGCTCATTTTATTTAAGAGGAGGCGATTCATATTCAGTAAGTGAAAATGGAAAATTAAGCTTCTTTATCAATTCTTCTTTCGACAATGGATATACATTTAAAGAAGGAGTTTCAAGAGGAAGTGTTAATGTACAAGGGATTGCAAAAAGAGATTTATTTAAGCAATCATATAATTATCAAACAAACACTAATTTGATGGCTAACGTCAATTATAAAATAAACAACAATAACAATTTACGCTTTAATTCCATGTATATCAATTCTTCTAATCAAAAACACGAAGAATATACAGGAATAATTGACATTTTTGATATTGCTGCAAATGGTGGTGGATTTATTAGACGTTCTACTTTTGAAAGAACATCTTTATTAGTAAATCAACTACTTGGAGAACATACATTTTCAGATAGAATTGATTTAAACTGGGGAACATCATACAACATGATGAAAAATATTGTTCCAGACAGAATGCAGAATACTTTTATTCCTGTTAATGATAATGGAGATTTGTCAAATATAAAAGTTGCTGAAAATAATCAATCTGAAAACCACAGATATTATCAAGAAATGACTGATGATGAAGTTGCTGCTAATGCTAATTTATCTTATAAATTCAGTAAAGATAGTGATAAATACAAAGGAAAAGTAATTGCAGGATATAGTATAAGATATAAGAAATTAAATTTTGATGCAACACAATTTAACTTTGACATTCAAACCGTCGCGCAACCAACAATCGACTTAAATAACATTGATGGCTATTTCAATCAAAACAACTTCAATGCTGGGTTATTTGTGATAGAAACGTTTAATGGTGGATTAGGAGATCCTAATGCTCTTAACCCTCAAAATTTTAATGGCCAACAAATTATTTCTGCTGGTTATGGAGCTATTGAATATCAATTCAATCCAAAACTATATGTAATTGCGGGTTTCCGTTCTGAATTTATCATTCAAGATATCAAATACAAAACAGCTCTTGCTCCACAAGGAGGAAAAAAGAACTTTGACACAATGGAATATTTGCCAATGATTACTGCAAAATATGAACTTAATGAAAAACAAAACTTAAAAATTGCAGCAAGTAAAACATATACATTACCACAGTTTAAAGAAAGAGCTCCTTTCCAATTTGAAGAAGTAAATCAAGTATATTTTGGTAATCCATATTTATATAACTCTACAGATTACAATTTCGATTTAAAATGGGAATTTTTTCCTAAAAGCGGAGAAATTATCTCTTTAACAACTTTTGGAAAATACATTCAAAATCCAATAAACGAAGTAACTGTTGCTTCTGCTACAAATGATATTTCTTATGTAAACTCTGGCGAAAAAGCAATTGGATTAGGAGCTGAAATTGAATTCAGAAAAAATATTCTTTCAAGAGAAAACCTTTCTACAAATGAAAAAACAAATCTTTCTTTTGGATTAAATATATCATACATGAATACAAATCAAGATTTTGATAAAGAAAAAGTTTTAAATGAAACAGAAGGAACTATCAATGTTGCGTTCACAGAAAAAGAAGGAAAACTAACAGGTGCCTCAGATCTATTAATAAATTCAGACATTAGTTTTAGTAAAGATTTTAAAAATGATTCTGGACTACAATCAACATTAGCTTTTAGTTATTTTTCAGATAGAAACTTTGCTATTGGTTCTTATGGAAAAGGGAACCTTATTGATAGTAAAGTAGGAACATTCGATTTTGTTTTAAAATATAAATTAAACAAAAACTTAGGCCTAGGTTTTACTGTCAAAAATATTACAAACCCTACAATTGAGCGTTACCAAGACATTCAAAACGTAGTAGTAGATTCATATAAGAAAGGCCAAAATTATAGTTTTTCGTTAAAATACGAATTCTAAACATCTTTTTAACATTAAAGAAACATAGGCTAGTTTTTATAAAAACTAGCCTATTTCTTTTTAACACACTAATAACATTGAGATAAAATTCAAGTAGCATACACCTACTACTTTTGATTCAAATATTAAATAACACAATTACAATGAAAAAATTACTTTTATCAACCTTAGCTATTACAGCTTTATTGATGACTTCATGTTCAAGAGACGATGATTCTAATGAAACTACACAAACATTTGATCCAAGCAACTTTAAAGGTGTTTTAACAGCAGGTCAGTCTTTAACATTAGACCCAGCCGTTACATACAAATTAACAGGTTCTTTAGTAGTTAAAGCAGATGCTACTCTTACAATACCAGCAGGAACTAGAATTGAAGCAACAGGAGGAACATCTTCTTACATTGCTGTAGCACAAGATGCTTTAATATACATCAACGGAACAGAGACTAATCCAGTTATTATGACAAGTGGAAAAACAAATCCTGCTCCTGGTGATTGGGGTGGATTAGTAGTTTGCGGAAAAGCAAGAACAAATAAAGGTGGAGCTAATGGAGAAACAGCAACTGCAGAAGTTTCTGATTTAACTTATGGTGGCTCTGACAACAATGATAGTTCTGGTATCATTCGCTACTTAAGAATTGAATATACTGGTGCTGCATTTACAAATCAAAAAGAATTCAACGGATTATCATTATTTGGTGTAGGTTCTGGAACAACTGTTGAATATGTTCAAGCCTACAAAAGTGGTGATGATGGAATTGAATTTTTCGGCGGATCTGTAAACGCTAAATATTTAATCGCTTTACATAGTGAAGATGATGCTGTTGACTTTGCAGACGGATATTCTGGAACTTTAGAAAATGTTTTCATAAAAGATGTTGCAAAAGCTGGTGTTGAAGGTTCTAACAATGGAGATAATGGAGATGCATTACCAACTACAAATGCAACTTTAAAGAACTTCACAATCTTAAAAGGTTCTTTAAACGGTGAGGAACATGGAATGTATATCAAAGAAGGCGGAGGAAAATGGAATGCTCAAAATATTTATATTCAAGATTTCAGTAAAGGTATAAAAATCAAGCCTGCTGCTGAAGATGCTCCTGCAAACACAAATGTAGATAATGGTTTTGTAATATTCAATCCAATACAATTTGTAAATGTTGCTGGTTCTAAATCTGAATATTCAGGAACAAACACAACATACCTTACAGAAGGGAATAATACTGGTGCAGGAAATGGTGCAGAAACACCTTCTTGGGCACAAGGTTGGACTACAGGATTATAATAAAATCTATATAAAAAGTTAAAAATCCCTCAGTTGAGGGATTTTTTCATTTGGCATTGTTATTGTAATTAAAAAATTCATTATATTTACACTTAAATACTTACGTCAGTGATAAAAAAATACTTTTATATTATTCTTTTCGGTGCTTTTCTATTTTCTGTGAATACTTATTCTCAGGATTCAAAAAATAGCACAACCAGAACTCAAGAGCTAACTATTGAGGGTTTAACTATTTATCCAAACCCTACAAATACAGGAAAAATAAATATTTCATCAAAACTTTCTTTAGAAAAGAAAGTAGAAATTTTTGATGTACTAGGAAAAAAAGTGTTTGAAACAATTACCACTACAAAAGAAATAAACATTAGCACACTAAATCCTGGTGTATATATTGTAAAAATAAGAGAAGCAGAAGCTTCTGCTACACGAAAACTAATTATCAATTAATTACGTTTTACAACCATATAAACCTTAACCTTTATTTTACATCGCTATTTTCTTTCAAAAGAAAATTAGTTATTATATTTGTATTAAAATTTAAACTTAAAAAAATGAAAAAACTTTACTTTTTATTTACTTTACTGATTTCCACAATTACTTTTTCTCAAAATCTAGCAATTAATGGTGATTTTGAAAGTTTTACAACTGGAGTATTAGATACATGGACAAATGACTCAGGAATAACTATTGAAGAGGAAACAACTATTATATCAGAAGGTGCTAAATCTGGAAAATTCACAATCACAACTCAAAATCAAGCAGATACAGATTTAAGACAAACCATCAATGTTGTAGCAGGAACTACATATGATGTTTCAGTAGATATTTATGCTTTAGATAATGGAGCTAGAGCTAGATTTTTCGTAGAGACATACCAAAATTATAGTGATGATACTACTTTAAATCAATGGCAGACATTAACATATACTTATACTGCTACTACATCTGGACCAATTGACATCGGATTTAGATTTTACGACACCTCTGCAAATTGGACGGGATCATCAATTATGTATATTGATAATTTTCAATTCGTGGCACAATTAACACCTAGTTTAGCAATTACAAGTCCAACTGATGGATCAACAACTCCGGACACTAATATTGATATAGCATTTAGTGTACAAAATTTTGCCGTAGCAAATCCAGGATCTGGAGATGGACACATTAGCTATACTGTTGATAATGGTTCAGCAACAGATAAATTTGACACTTCAGTTATTTCTTTAACTAGCTTATCTACAGGAGTACATACTATTTACATGGAACTTGTTGATGACTCTGGTACACCTATATCACCAGCAGTAAACTCAACAGTAAATTTTACAGTTAGTCCTTTTACAGTAGTCAATAACCTTGCTGCATTAAGAGCTGATGTTATTGCAAATGGAGACGGATTATTTTATGAAATTTCTAGTGAAGCAATTGTAACCTACACTAGAGCAGCAAGAAATCAGAAATACATTCAAGACGGAACAGCTGCGATTCTAATTGATGATAATACTGGAATCATATTAAACACTTTCAATGAAGGTGATGGAATGACAGGTCTTAAAGGACAAGCGATAATTTTTAGTGGTGTTTTACAATTAATACCTTATGAAAACATTACCGCTTCTTCTACTGGAAACACAATCACTCCTGAAGTTGTTACAATCTCTGATATAACAGGGAATATTGAAGCATATGAAAGTGAATTAGTCCAAATTAATGGCGTGACTTTTATAAATGGAGATGGAGTAGCCACTTTTGCTGTAAGCACTAATTATGATATTTCTGACGGAAGCACTATGATTTTCAGAACTCTTTTTGCAGAAGCAAATTATGTAGCAAATGCTAATTTAATACCTTCTGGAGCAAACGACATGGCTGTGATTGTTACAGAATTTAATGGAACTCCTCAAGTGGTTGCTCGTTCTTTAGCAGATGTTACTTTATCAACAAATTCTTTCAATGCAATTGAAGGCTTAACAATGTATCCAAACCCAGTTTCTGGAAATGTTTTACATTTTTCTTCTACAGCAAATGCTAACATGAGTGTTCAAATTTTTGATATCGTAGGAAAAGAAGTAATCAATGCTAAAGTAATCAATAATACAATAAATACAGCTAACTTAAATGCTGGTATGTATATTGTAAAAATTACAGAAGAAGGAAAAACAGCTACTAGAAAATTAGTTGTTAAATAATTTTTCTTAAAAAATACATTCTTAAAAGCATCAACGATATGTTGATGCTTTTTTTATTTTATATTTTTGCATTGTTCTAAAAATTATTTAGCAACACAAAAACACTATGATTTCAACAGGAGATATCTTTACCATTTCAAGCAAAAAAGATTTTGAAAAACTAACGCTCAAAGTTTTCAGACATCAATATGACAACAATATTGTTTATAAGAATTTTTGTAATCTTCTAAAAAAAGATAAATCTAATGTGAAATCATTATTAGATATTCCATTTCTTCCCATTCAGTTTTTTAAAAGTCATGATATTATAAGCTCCAGAGAAACTATACAAGAAACATTTACAAGTAGTGGAACAACTGGAATGCAAACCAGCAATCATTTTGTTACAGATGTTTCAATCTATGAGCAAAGTTATCGCAATGCCTTTTCTGAATTTTATGGTAATATTGAAGATTATTGCGTTTTAGCCTTACTTCCATCTTATTTAGAGCGTGAAGGCTCTTCACTAATCTACATGATTAATGATTTAATTAAAAGTAGCAACCATCCAGATTCAGGATTTTATTTAAATAATCTTGATGAATTAGCAATCAAATTAGCTGAACTAGATAAATCGGGTCAAAATGTAATTCTAATTGGTGTGACTTATGCCTTATTAGATTTGATTGAACCACATCAATTTGAGTTAAAGAACACGATTGTCATGGAAACTGGTGGCATGAAAGGCAAACGAAAAGAGATTATTCGAGAAGAGCTACATGAAATCTTATGCCAAGGATTTGGAGTTCCTGTGATTCATTCTGAATATGGCATGACCGAATTATTATCACAAGCTTACTCTTTAGGAAACGGTATTTTTGAATGTCCACCATGGATGCAGATTTTAATTAGAGATACAGAAGATGCTTTATCTTATATTGATTATGGAAAAACTGGCGGTGTAAATGTAATAGATTTAGCAAATATTAATTCATGCTCTTTTATTGCCACACAAGATTTAGGAAAAAAATATCCCAACCATTCTTTCGAAGTGTTGGGACGTTTTGACAATTCTGATATTAGAGGTTGTAATTTGATGGTTTTGTAAACTATACTACTCTAATTACATAATAATTCTTTTTCCCTTTTTGCAATAACAAGAACTGATTATTAATTAAATCATCTGTTGTTATAGCTCGTTCTTCTTTTACTTTTTCTTTATTTAAAGAAACTGCATTCTGCTTTAGTTCTCTTCTAGCTTCACCATTTGAAGCTAAAAAATTAGTTTTAGTTGCCAATGCAGCAACCATATCTAATCCTTCTTCAAAATCTTTTCTTGAAATTTCTGCCATTGGAATTCCTTCAAAAACCTCCAATAAAGCTTTTTCAGATAAAGCATTTAATCCGTCCATATCTTTGCTAAAAAAAGCATTAGAAGCAAAAATAGCACTCTCCAAATCTTCTTTTGAATGCACTAATAATGTTAGTTCTTCTGCTAATCTTTTTTGCAACACTCTCAAGTGTGGAGCTTCATTATGTTCTGCAATCAACTTAACTACTGTTTCTTCATCTAAAAATGTAAAGATTTTAATATATTTTTCAGCATCAACATCAGTCGTATTTAACCAAAATTGATAAAATTTATATGGCGATGTTTTATCAGCATCCAACCATACATTTCCACCTTCTGATTTTCCGAATTTTGAACCGTCTGCTTTAGTTATTAAAGGACAAGTCATAGCATATGCCTTAGAACGCTCTTCGTTATCTACGTTCATTCTACGAACCAATTCTGTTCCTGTTGTAATATTTCCCCATTGATCACTTCCTCCCATTTGCAACAAACAGTTATACTCTTTATTTAAATGATAGAAATCATATCCTTGAATTAATTGATATGTAAATTCTGTAAAACTCATTCCTTCTCCTCCTTCTTCTCCACTCAAACGTTTTTTTACAGAATCTTTAGCCATCATATAGTTAACCGTAATACGTTTACCTACATCACGTGCAAAATTGATAAAAGAGAAATCTTTCATCCAATCATAATTATTTACTAGTATAGGTGCTGTTTCATCTTTCGCATCAAAATCTAAAAAGCGAGATAAAACACCCTTTATACCATTAACATTATGATTTAACGTTACTTCATCTAATAAATTACGCTCATTTGATTTTCCTGATGGATCTCCAATCATTCCTGTTGCACCACCAACCAATGCAATAGGCCTATGTCCAAATTTCCTTAAATGCATTAATAAAATAATAGGAACTAAACTTCCAATGTGTAGTGAATCTGAAGTAGGATCAAAACCAATATAAACCGTTGTTGGTTCTTTTACTAATTGTTCTTCTGTTCCTGGCATCATATCATGGATAAGCCCTCTCCAACGTAATTCTTCTACTAGATTTTTCATTCTTTAAAATTTGTACAAATATAACAATTTGAATAGCATTGACAATATTCAATTGTAATTGCAATATTGAAATTTCATTAAATAAAAAATCTAATTATCTTTACAAAATGATATTAGTTACAGGTGCTACAGGATTAGTAGGTTCTCACTTACTTGTGAAATTGCTTCAAGAAAATGAGGCAGTAAAAGCCTTATATCGAAATAAGGAAAATATAGAAAAAGTAAGAAATGTTTTTCGATATAAAAATCAATTGAACTTATTTGATAAAATTAATTGGATAGAAGGCAATATAAACGACATTCCATCACTTAACAAAGCCTTTGAAAACATAAGACAAGTATACCATTGTGCTGCTCTTATTTCATTTGATCCAAATGATGAGGAAGAATTAAGAAAAACAAATATTGAAGGAACAGCAAATATTGTAAACTGTTGCATTGATTTTAAAGTTGATAAACTTTGTTACATAAGTTCTATCGCAGCTCTTGGAGACGCAAAAGAGAACGAGTACACCATAACAGAAGAAACAGAATGGAATTCAGAAAAATTTCATAGTGATTATGCTATCTCAAAATATGGAGCAGAAATGGAAATATGGAGAGGTTTTCAAGAAGGATTAAAAGTAATTATTCTAAATCCTGGAGTAATTTTTGGCTATGGTTTTCCAAAACAAGGAAGTAGTGCTTTCTTTAATTCTATAAAAAAAGGGCTTGCATTTTATACAAAAGGGAAAATAGGAATTGTTGCCGTTGAAGATGTCGTAAACTGTGCTGTAATACTAACAAATAAGAATTATAACGGCCAACGATATACTATAGTTTCTGAAAATATTACATTAGAATCTATTTTATTTACAATTGCTGATGCAATGAATACAAAAAGACCTTTTTTATATGCTAATAAAACAGTTACAAACATTGCTTGGAAATTAGACTGGCTATTATGTAAAATAACAGGAAGAAAAAGAGGCTTCACAAAAACCTCATCAAGATCATCACATTCCACTACTATTTACAGTAACTCAAAAATAACTGAAACGCTTGATTATAATTTTTTAGACATGACTAATTATCTTACTCTTTTGTCTCAAGAGTTTTAGTCAACTTCTTTTCTTTCAATAACCCACCTTTAACTCCTTCGTGTTTAATCAAAGTATCTGTTTCTGCTTTTAACTGATCAATTCTTTCTAAGACCTCTTTATGCATGTCTCGATATTTTCTAGAATCTGAAGCATAATAACGTTGATTTTGATAATAAGTAGTACTATCAATACTGTATTTTGTATAAATATATTTTTTTATTCTAACGTTATTCTCTGTTAGTTTATCTGGTAAATACGATTCCGAAGCTTGAAGTATTGCTGTATCAAACAAGATATCCACCATTACTTTCTCATCCAAAAGAGTATCAGGTTCAGGTACTGGTTTTTCTGAACAAGAGAAAAGGATAATACTAAAAATTAAAAAAGTTATTTTTTTCATCTAACATTCTTTTATTTATTCTCTTTCAAATAACAAACGTTTTGCTACTTTTACTTCTTTTATTTTCCCATTTACATGAACCAATTTCCCGTTAACAAAAGTATGTGTAACCCTAGATTTAAAATTAGTCCCTTCAAATGGAGACCATCCACATTTATACAATATATTTTCTTTCATTACATTCCATGGCAAATGTGGATTTATAATAGCTAAATCGGCATAATATCCTTCTTTAATAAAGCCTCTTTTTTCAATCTTAAATATCTTAGCTGGATTATGACACATTTTTTCCACTACTTTCTCTACTGATATTTTCTCTTTATGAACAGCCTCAAACATTGCTACAACAGCATGTTGAACAAGTGGTCCACCAGAAGGACAAGAAGTATATGGATTCTTTTTCTCTTCTAATGTATGAGGAGCATGATCTGTTGCTATAACATCTATTCTATCATCTAATAGCGCTTCCCACAAAGCATCTTTATCTGCTTCTGTTTTCACAGCAGGATTCCATTTTATAAAAGCCTTTTTAGTATCATAATCTTTATCTGAAAACCAAAGATGATGTACACAAACTTCCGCAGTGATTTGTTTCTCTTCTAACGGAATTTTATTTGTAAACAAACTCATTTCTTTCTGAGTTGACAAATGAAAAACATGAAGTCTTGCTCCTGTCTTTTTAGCCAATTCAATTGCTTTTGATGAAGACAGATAACAAGCTTCATCACTTCTTATTAAATGATGATACTTCATGGGTATATCATCACCATATTCTTCTTTATATTTTTCTAAATTTCTTTTTATAGTAGCTTCATCTTCACAATGAACTGCGATAAGCATTTTAGTTGAAGAAAATATTTTTTCTAACACTTCTTGATTATCAACTAGCATATTTCCTGTTGAAGATCCTAAAAACAATTTAATTCCAGCAACATTTCTAGGATTTGTTTTTAATACTTCTTCTAAATTATCATTTGTTCCTCCCATCATAAAAGAATAATTCGCAAATGATGTTTCGGCTGCTATTTGATATTTTTCTTCTAAAAGTTCTTGCGTAACAGCATTCGGAACAGTGTTCGGTTGTTCAATAAAAGATGTTATTCCTCCTGCAATTGCTGCTCTACTTTCCGATGCGATTGTTCCTTTATGTGTTAAACCTGGTTCTCTAAAATGAACCTGATCATCAATAGCCCCTGGAATCAAATAGCTTCCTTCTGCGTCAATAATAATACATTCTGACGATTTAGGGCTAATTTTATCTGCTATTTCTTTAATGAATTCGTCTTCAATTAACACATCTCCTTCAAAAACAACTCCTTCATTTACAATCTTTGCATTTCTAATTAAAAAGGTACTCATTATAATTTATTAAATAATTTTCTTATACGTAACATTATTACTCCAAAAACAGCTTCTCTGATTATAGAACTGCTCATTTTCGAAACTCCTTTTGTCCTATCTGTAAAGATAATTGGCACTTCAACAATATTGAATTTTTGAACATAAGCTCTATATTTCATTTCTATTTGAAACGCATAACCTATAAACTTTATTCTATCTAACTTAATATTTTCTAAAACATTTTTTTTATAACAGATAAATCCAGCAGTCGCATCGTGAATTTTCATACCTGTAATAAGCTTCACGTATATAGAAGCAAAATAAGACATTAATACTCTATTTAATGGCCAATTAACTACATTAACTCCTGTTGAGTACCTTGATCCAATGGCTACATCTGCATTTTTATCTTTACACGCTTCTAATAATCGTTCTAAATCATTTGGGTTATGAGAAAAATCGGCATCCATTTCAAAAATATACTCATATTCATTTGACAAAGCCCATTTAAACCCATGAACATAGGCTGTTCCTAATCCTGATTTTTTATTTCTGACTTCTAAAAATAATCTATCTTTATATTTAGTTTGTAGCTCTTTAACTTTTACATAAGTTCCATCAGGAGAATTGTCGTCTACAATTAAAATATGAAAAGATGTCGTTAACGAAAAAACAGCATCTATAATACTTTCAATATTTTCAATTTCATTATACGTAGGTATTACTACTATTGCTTTTGTCATTTTACAACACTTTTTCGAATGCAAAAATAAACTATTTATCAAGTTTATTTCATAATAATATTATAATAATATTAATGACATTAATTTTTGTAATTTTGCCAAACATGTTAGCAATTCAATTTCAAGATAGGATTATAAATTTTAAAGACTGGGCAACGATATTGTTTGTCCTTAGCTTTGTTATAATTGCAATTAACAAAAACATATTTGAAGTTCGTTTTAACGAATTTATAAGACTTGCAATATCTAACAAATATACTAAAATTTACAAAGACAGTAATAATGTGAGAAGCACTTTCACTGCTTCCATGTTTTTTGTGCAGTTATTTTCTTTTTCTTTTTTTATATTACTATTCCTAAAACACTTTATATTTCACGAAAACAGTGACAAAATAGTTTTTTTACAAATTTTTACTTTTTTAGGTGTTTTTATCCTATCAAAATATTTAATTGAGAAAATCATAGCTACAACCTTTAAAATGGAAGAGTTTGTAGATCAATTTAATCTTTTAAAAGTAAGTTATAGAACTTATTTCAGTTTACTACTTTTACCAATAAATATCATTCTTTTTTATAACCCCGAAACAAATAAAAGTTGGGTTTATCTTTCATTGGCTGCCATTATAATTATTACAAATTTTATTATTTACATTATAACCCTAAAAACATATCAAAATTTGGTAATTCGTAAAATATTTTATTTTATTTTATATCTTTGCACCCTTGAAATAGCACCTTACTATTTTATGTATTATTTTATTACAAAAAACTAGATCAAAACGTATGTCAAATTTAAAAGTGAAAACAATATTGGTTTCACAACCAGAGCCTAAGGTAGAGAACTCTCCCTATTTTGAACTACAAAATAAACTCAAAGTTAAAGTTGACTTCAGAACTTTTATTCACGTAGAAGGTGTCCCTGCAAAAGAAGTAAGAGCGCAAAAAATAGATTTAAAAAATTTTACCGCTATTATATTAACTAGCAGAAATTCTGTTGATCACTTCTTTAGAGTTGCAGAGGAAATGCGTTATAAAGTTCCTGAGGACATGAAATATTTCTGTCAATCTGAAGCTGTCGCATTTTACCTACAGAGATATGTTGTCTACAGAAAACGTAAAATATACGTTGGTCAGAAAGATTTTATTGATTTAGCACCTTTAATCAAAAAGTATAAAGATGAGAAATTCTTATTACCTGCTTCAGATCAGCTAAATTATGATATTCCACAAACTTTAGACAACTTGAAAGTTTCATGGACTCCAGCAATTTTTTACAGAACAATAATGAGCGACTTATCAGATTTAAAAGATGTATATTATGACATCTTAGCATTCTTTAGTCCTACAGGTATTAAATCTCTTTTCAAAAACTTTCCAGACTTTAAACAGAACAATACTCGTATTGCTGTTTTTGGAACTACAACTCAAAAAGAAGCTCTTGATAGCGGATTAAGAGTTGACATTATGGCTCCAACTCCTGGAACACCTTCTATGACAGGAGCTTTAGAAAAATACATTCTTGAAGTTAACAAAGGAAAGTAATCAAAAAGTTTATCCTATACAGAGTATATTATATAATACAAAAAAAGCGTTCTAAAATTTTAGAACGCTTTTTTTATAGACAGAATCTAATATAATTATTATAATTGAGGTCCTGCTTTAACAAGATTTTTTCCTTCAGTATTATCTGTATATTGTTCGAAATTCTTAATAAATCTAGCAGCTAAATCATTTGCTTTTTCTTCCCATTTAGAAGCCGATTCATAAGTGTCTCTTGGATCTAAAATTGCAGGGTTAACTTTATTTAACGCAACAGGAACTTCAAAATTAAATATCGGTACTGTTTTCGTTTCAACTTCTGCAATAGAACCATCTAATATAGCATCAATAATAGCTCTTGTATCTTTTATAGAAATACGTTTCCCTGTTCCATTCCATCCTGTATTAACCATATATGCTGTAGCATTATGCTCTTCCATTTTCTTAACCAATTCTTCTCCATACTTTGTTGGATGTAAAGACAAGAATGCTTTTCCAAAACATGCCGAAAAAGTAGGTTGAGGCTCTGTAACTCCTCTTTCCGTTCCTGCTAATTTAGCTGTAAACCCAGACAAGAAATAATATTTAGTCTGTTCAGGAGTTAATTTAGATACTGGAGGCATTACTCCAAAAGCATCTGCTGTTAAGAAAATTACTTTTGTTGCATGACCTGCTTTAGAAACGGGTTTAACAATATTATCAATATGATTGATTGGATATGAAACACGTGTATTTTGAGTAACAGAACCATCTGTAAAATCGATTTTACCATTAGCATCTAAAGTCACATTTTCCAACAAAGCATCTTTACGAATTGCTCTATAAATATCTGGCTCATTTTCAGCGCTTAGATCAATTGTTTTAGCATAACAACCTCCTTCAAAATTAAAAACACCATCATTATCCCATCCATGCTCATCGTCTCCAATTAATTCACGTTTAGGATCTGTAGAAAGTGTTGTTTTTCCTGTTCCAGACAAACCAAAGAAAACGGCAACATCACCATCTTTCCCTTTATTTGCAGAACAGTGCATTGATGCAACTCCTTGTAAAGGCAAGTAATAGTTCATCATAGAGAACATTCCTTTTTTCATTTCTCCTCCATACCAAGTACCACCTATTAACTGAATTCTTTCTGTTAAATTGAAAGCCACATAAACCTCAGAATTCAATCCGTGTTTTTCATAATCTTTAAAAGACGTTTTAGACGCATTCATAACTATAAAATCTGGTTCTCCAAAATTTTCTAATTCTTCTGCTGTAGGCCTAATAAACATGTTTTTAACGAAATGTGCTTGCCAAGCAACTTCCATTACAAAGCGAACTTTTAAACGAGTATTCTCATTTGCACCACAAAAAGCATCAACAACATATAATTTTTTACCTGATAATTGATTGATTGTAGTTTCTTTTAATGCATTCCAAGTATCTTGAGAAATTCCTTTATTGTCATTAACTGCTTTATCAGAAGTCCACCAAATAGTATCTTTTGTAGTATCATCTTTTACAATATACTTATCTTTAGGAGAACGACCTGTAAACTCTCCAGTCATTACATTAACAGCTCCTAATTCAGACAATTGTCCTTTTTCAAAGCCTTTTAATTCTTCTGCAAGCTCTTCTTTATATAAAAATTCATACGAAGGATTATAAATAACTTGTGATACATTTTTAATTCCATATTTCTCTAACGAAATCGATTTCGCAGGTTGGGTGTAACTGTTCATAAAAAATGAGTTATGTTGTGTTTATTTAAAGGTGTAAAATTATAAATTTAATTTTAGAATCAAGTGTTAAATGCTATTTTTTACCAAAACACTATAAAACATGTACCCCCATGAAGCAATTAAAAAAAGTCCCCCAATAGGTGTTATAGGCCCTAATACTTTTGTTTTTATTAATGTTATGCTACTTGTTGATAATAAATATATTGACCCTGAAAACAGCAAAACACCTATTAATACTAAATAAAAAATAATCATTTTCTCTTTTAAACTTAAAAAATTAGCAGTGGAAACAAACAATAGAAACAATGCATGATACATTTGATACCTTACTCCTACTTCAAAAGTAGACAAAGCTTCCGTTGTTAAACTTTTTTTTAATCCATGAGCACCAAACGCTCCTAATATTATTGCTACCAATCCTAATACAAGTGCCGTTAAAAGAATTTTCTTATCCATTAGTTCTATTTTCGTGTAAAGATAAAAAATAATAAATGAGTATTTTAAAGTTAAAGAAAAGCAATAATTCTATTTTAAACACCAACTATAAGAGATCCTTTATAACTCCACTCTCTCTAAAAAATTAACGATTCTTTTTTTAAATAAACTTTAACTTTTAGGCACTCATTCTCATATCCTTTTTTTCTAAATTGTGACCTATTTAAAATTAACTAATACATTACAATGAAAATTAATTTTGTTAAAACAAAAAAAGTCCTTTTCCCTACACTTTTAATTTGTTTGTTTTTATTCCAAAATCAAACTATAGAGGCACAAAGTAAAAGAAAGAAAGAGAAGGAGAAAGAAGCGAGCTTATTAGCTGCAAAAGCAAAAAAGCCCGAAAAAAAGACTATTGAAGAATTAGTAAAACAAAGCAAAAAAATTGAAGGCTTATTTACTATTTATCAAGACACTGTAACAGGTAGCATTCAAATGTTAATTAACGAAGACCAAATTGACAAAGAATATATTTACTTTAATCAAATTGCAGATGGTGTATCTGATGCGGGAAGCTTTAGAGGTTCATATAATGACTCAAAGGTTTTTAAGATTCAAAAGTACTTCGATAAGATAGAATTTATCACACAAAATACTTCTTATTATTTTGACCCAAACAATCCTATTTCAAAATCACAAAAGGCTAATTTGAGTGAAGGAAATATGTCTAGTGAAAAGATTTTAGCTCATGATAGTGATAAAAAATTATATTTAATATCAGCCAATGATCTATTCCTTAAAGAAACACTTTCACAAATTAAACCTTCAAGATCTCCATTAGCATCTCCACATTCCTTTTCTCTTGGAAGTTTAGATAAAGACAAAACAAAGATAAATTCGATTAGAAATTATCCTGAAAATACAGACATAGCCGTTGAATATATTTACAGCAATCAGTCTGTATTAAATGGCGGTTCTAATGCTGTGTCTGACGCAAGAAACGTAAGCATAAAAGTATATCATAGTTTAATTTCAATGCCAGAAAACAATTATGAAGTACGATTTGACGACCCAAGAGTTGGTTTTTTCACTACGCAAGTTGACGATCAAACGTCTACCTCTTCAACAGCATATAGAGATTTAGTTCACAGATGGAATTTAGTAAAAAAAGATCCTAATGCAGTATTATCTGAACCAGTAACTCCAATAACATGGTGGATTGAAAACACAACGCCTATTGAATGGAGAGAAACCATAACAGAAGGTGTATTAAAATGGAATATCGCTTTTGAAAAAGCAGGATTTAAAAATGCTATAGTTGTGAAAGTGCAACCTGATGATGCTACATGGGATGCTGGAGACATTAGATATAATGTATTAAGATGGACTTCATCTCCTAATCCTCCATTTGGTGGTTACGGACCAAGTTTTGTAAATCCAAAAACAGGAGAAATTCTAGGTGCCGATATTATGCTTGAATATGTTCACTTTACAAACAGAGTACTATATGATAAAATATTTGACTTATCTGCGTCTTCAGCAGAAGCATATCCTATATCTTTCCAAAAAAACAATCCAAAAATGTGTTCTCTAGGGCATGTTATGCATGAAAACAGAATGTTTGGTCAAGCCTTATTATCTTCAGCAGCTACTTCTGATTTAGAAATGGCTAGAATGAAAAAAGAGTCAATGATAGCATTAATCATGCACGAGGTTGGTCATACTTTAGGATTAAATCATAATATGAAAGCAAGTCATTTATTCTCTCCTGAAGAATTAAGTAATCCTGATTTTATAAAAGGGAAAGCTTTAACGGGTTCTGTAATGGATTATGCTGACATTAATATAACTTTAGACAGAACAAAACAAGGACAATACTACGATACTTCTGTTGGGCCTTATGATATTTGGGCAATACAATTTGGTTACACTCCTTTCAAATCGGAATCAGAAAAAGTTAATTTGCTTAATAAATCGACTCAACCTGAATTAATTTTCGGAAATGATGCAGATGATATGCGCGCACCAGGAAAAGCCATTGACCCAAGGGTAATGATAGGTGATTTATCAAATGATCCTATTTCTTATTCAATTGGTCGATTCAAACTTGTTGACAATATGATGAAGAATGCTAAAACAAAATTTTCAAAAACAGGCGAATCGTATCAAGAGTTAAGAAGAATTTATTATATACTTAGTAATCAGAAAAATGTTTCCGCTGGTGTTATTTCTAGATTTATTGGAGGCGTATATGTTGACAGAGCAATGTCTGGGCAAATAAATGCTACACAACCTTATACTCCTGTAAGCTTAGATGACCAAAAAAGAGCAATGAACGCATTGGAAACATACGTATTTGCTCCTGATGCATTTAAAGCACCTAATGAACTTTACAATTATTTAGCTTTACAAAGAAGAGGATATAATTTTTTCAATGGTCCTGAAGATCCAAAAATTCATAGTCAAGTATTAAGCTATCAAAATAATATTTTAAACCATATTTTACATCCTAATACTCTACAGCGTATTGTTGATTCTGAATTATATGGAAATCAATATAAACTATCAATGTTTATGACTGATTTAAACAATGCAATATTTAAAGCAGACACTAATAGTAACATCAATACATTTAGACAGAATTTACAAATTGAATATACTAATAGACTTATCAACATATTAAAAGATGATAAGAAAAACATGTATTCTAATGTTGTAAAATCTATGGCTTTATATAACATTAAAAACATCAAAAGAATGATGTCTCCTTCTACTCCTGTAGACATCTCTACAAAAGCACATAAAGAATATATCACTACTTTAATCAATAACAACTTAGAAGAGGTTAAATAAACAATATTCTATAAAAAAGACAACCGATTATCAAAAAAGATAGTCGGTTTTTTTATTTATTCTCTTATCAATTGCAAACTTATTTTTAATAAAAATATTTCAATTGTAATTCTTAAAATATTTTTTATAAATATAACATTTCACTACCTTCGTGTGATATTTTTACAAAACCTACCATGAGAAACATATTAATAATAGGTGCGGGAAGATCTGCTTCCTCATTAATAAAATATTTATTAGATAAGTCAGAGAAAGAGCAATTACAACTTACTATTGCTGATTTATCACTAGAATTAGCCGAAAAAAAAGCGAACAATCATAAAAATGCTAGAGCAATAGAATTTGATATTTTTAATGAAAAACAGCGCCATGAAGAAATTCAAAAAGCTATAATAATCATATCAATGTTACCTGCTCACATGCATATTGAAGTAGCAAAAGACTGTATTACATATAAAAAACATATGGTTACAGCTTCCTACATTAGTCCTGCAATGCAAGAATTAGATGATTTAGCTAAAGAAAATGGATTAGTTCTAATGAATGAGATCGGACTTGATCCTGGTATAGATCACATGAGTGCCATGAAAGTAATTGATGAGATTAGAGACAATGGTGGAAAGATAATGCTTTTTGAATCATTTTGTGGAGGACTTGTTGCTCCAGAAAGCGATAATAACCTTTGGAACTACAAATTCACTTGGAACCCAAGAAATGTGGTTTTAGCAGGTCAAGGTGGTGCCGCAAAATTTATTCAAGAAGGAACTTATAAATATATTCCATATAATAAATTATTTAGAAGAACTGAGTTTCTTGAAATTGAAGGATATGGTCGTTTTGAAGGATATGCGAATAGAGACTCTCTAAAATATAGAAGTGTTTACAAATTAGACAATGCCTTAACAGTTTATAGAGGAACTATTAGAAGAGTAGGATATTCAAGAGCTTGGGATATTTTAGTTCAACTTGGAATGACTGATGATTCTTATATCATTGAAAATTCTGAAGAGATGACATATCGTGAATTCACAAACTCATTTCTACCTTATCATCCTACTGACACTGTTGAAATTAAACTTAGACATGCTCAAAAAATTGACCAAGATGATATTATTTGGGACAAACTTTTAGAATTAGACATTTTTAACGGAAACAAAAAAGTAGAATTAAAAAACGCGACTCCTGCTCAAATTTTAGAAAAAATTCTTTCTGAAAAATGGACATTACAACCAGAAGATAAAGACATGATTGTGATGTATCATAAATTTGGGTATGAAATAAATGGTGAGAAAAAACAAATAGATTCTACAATGGTTTGCATAGGAGATGACCAAACCTATACCGCGATGGCTAAAACAGTTGGTTTACCTGTTGCAATTGCAGCCATCAAAATTTTAAATGGAGAAATTAAAACACCTGGTGTACAACTACCTATTGCTAAAGAAGTTTATATTCCCATTTTAAAAGAATTAGAAGAATATGGTGTTCTATTTAATGAAACTGAGAAAGAATATATGGGCTACAATCCTTTAAATGTTAGCAGCTAATTAAAAATCATTAAAATCCGAAAATTTCAATTAATTCTCGGATTTTTGTTTTAAAACAGTATTCTTTTATTTAATTTTACTTTACAAATAAAAGAATATGAAGATAAATCAGTTACAAATTGAAATTGATGGAATTGACAAAGAAATTCTACGAGATTTAATGCATGATGCTCGAAAACCTATTTTGCAAATCGCAAATAAAATTGGTATTTCTGGAGCAGCAATACATCAACGATTAAGAAAATTAGAACAAGCAGGCGTAATATCTGGTTCAAAATTCGTTATCGATATCAAAGTTTTGGGTTATTCAACCATGGCTTTTGTAGGTGTTTATCTTGACAAAGCATCTAGCAATGCAGAAGCTGTTCGCGAATTAAAAAAAATACCCGAAGTATTAGAATGTCATTATACTACTGGAAATTGGAGTATTCTTATAAAAATAATATGTAGAGATAATGAGCATTTAATGCAATTACTAAACAAAAAAATTCAAGCTATAAAAGGAGTTTCAAGAACTGAAACTTTTATTTCCTTAGATCAGCAAATTGATCGACAAATACAATTATAAAAAACTCCGATTTTAAAATCGGAGTTTTTACTTTATTTTTAATCTCTAGATCCTAAAATTCTATATGCCCAATATAAAAGTGATGCTAAAGCTCCAAGCGCTGCAACTACATAAGTTCTAGCTGCCCATTTTAATGAATCTTCTGCTCCTGCATATTCTTCTTGACTTAGCATGTTTTTATTTTTCAACCAAGCTAATGCTCTATTACTAGCGTCATATTCTACTGGCAAGGTAACAAAACTAAACGCTGTAGCAATTGCCATTAATATTAATCCTGCAACTGCAACATAAAATCCGATACTTGATTTTGAAGCAAAACCTAAAATTAATCCTCCCATTATCAACCATTGTGACATACTTGAGGAAACATTTACCATAGGAACCATTTTTGATCGCATGGTTAACCAACTATAGGCTTGTGCGTGCTGAACAGCATGTCCACATTCATGGGCAGCAACAGCCGCAGCCGCAGCATTTCTTTGATTATAAACAGCTTCTGACAAATTTACTGTTTTGTTAATCGGGTTATAATGATCTGTTAATTGCCCTGAAGTAGAAATTACTTTTACATCTCTAATCCCATTATCAGCTAACATTTTTTCTGCAATTTCAGCACCACTCATTCCATTTCTCAAATGAATTTTAGAATAATGTGCAAACTTACTTTTCAATTTTGAACTAACTAACCAACTAAAAAGAGCTATTCCTCCAATTAATATTAAATATGTAAAATCCATAGTTTTTGTTTTTATTTCTTAAAATTACAAAATAAATAACAAATTGTATTCCAATATTTTAAAGATGTCAGTTTGTCATTTTTAAAAAAATGTTAAAATTTATTTGCTTTTAATCTCTCAATTGCGACTGTTTCAATTTATGAAGCGTTCATAAGTTCTTTGTTCTTTTTTGCTTCCTCAAATAACTGTCTTCTTAAATTTTGCTCACGTTCAATACAAACCCTTCTATAAGAGTCATATTCTTTTTCTAAATCTTTCAATAGCGATTTAGAATTATTCGTTATTTTATTAGCTGCTTTAAATTTAAAAAGCAAAACAAGAGATACTAACAACGTTCCAATAAACAATGTCCACATTACAATGGAATAGTTTTTCTTATCTATTAAGAAACCTAAAAAACTAATACTTGCTTTTTCATTCAACAATACTTCATTTGATTTTTTAAGTTCATCCATTTGATTTTGCAATCCTAAAATTTTATCCTCATTCACCTTTAATTCTTTTCTAAGTGAAGCTTGTGTATTTTGTTCTTGTCGTATATAATTATTTAATGTAGATTGAAAATTACTAATTGCTCCTTTTTCAATTACTTTATAATTTTTATAGCTTGATGATACATCTAGCAATCTAGTTAAGTCATTTGATACTTTTTTACTCTTTTCTTGTGCATTTAACGATAATAAGCTAGCACAAAAAAAGCACATTACTAAAACTGATTTTCTTGTTATTTTCTTCATTGATTTAAATTTGGGGGAATTAATAAAAATTTATTTGGTTTGTTTCTTTACAAGAAAGTAAAAAACCCGATTTTATTGTATTAAATTTTAGTTTTAACGCTTTTTATAAATCTTTTTTACTTATTAAGAAGAAAAATCGAACAAAAATTATCAATAACATATTAATATCCTAGGCACAAGAATATAGAAACAAGATATTTTTATAGAAAAGAGCGACAATTATTATGTATTTATTTCTATTTTATTTATTATCTTTATTGAAACAATAAAACAAACAAACATGAAAAAAACAGTTTTAAATTTAAAAGGGACAAAAGAATTGTCGTCTAATGAGCAAAAACAAATACAAGGTGGTGTCATTAGAGATTGGGACAAATGTTGTATAAAACCAGATTCTCCTCCTTATCCTCCATACGGATGTGAGTATTGGAAATTATGTGCTGAATTTTAATCTTGTAATTTCTTAACAAGAATAAAAGAGGCTGTCTAAAAAGACAGCCTCTTTTTATGTTTATATTCTAACTATGTTCATTTCGTTTTAGGAATGTTTTAGAAGTCCAATATTTTTGTGTTTTTTTTCAAAAAGAAAATAAAATCACAAGATTAATTTCTTAAAAAAATAGCAGCTTAGAGCTAATGGAAATTTATTTGTCTTTTTTAGAAATCTCAAATTGTAGATCTATGCGTTTTATGCTTTTAACCCGTTTTAGTGTTTCTCCTTCTCTTTGCACACGTACTTTAAAGATTATATTATGCTGATTAAAACAAAAAAAAGACTGTCCAAAAAGTAATTTCCAGACAGTCTCTTTGCTTTATAAAACTCTTTTATTATCCCACTAAATTGATAATTTTTCCAGGAACAATAATTACTTTATTAGGTGTTCTTCCTTGTAATTGTGCTTGTGTTCTTTCATCTGCCATTACAATTTCTTCAATTTGCTCTTTTGTTAAATCTAAAGGCAAATTAATTTTAAATCGCATTTTACCATTAAAAGAAACTGGATATTCTTTCTCAGATTCTACTAAATATTTGGGTTCGAAAATTGGAAAAGCAACCGTTGCTATTGAACCTTCATTACCTAAAGCACTCCATAACTCTTCTGCAATATGTGGTGCATAAGGAGAAATTACGATTGCTAACGGTTCTAAAATGGCTCTATGATGACATTTTAAAGTGACCAACTCATTTACACAAATCATAAATTGTGACACTGAAGTATTGAATGAGAAATTCTCGATATCTTCTGTAATTTTTTTGATGGTTTTGTGTAACGATTTGTACATTTCAGCCGATGGCTCTTCATTGGTTACAATTGAACCGTTATCATCAAAATACAAACGCCATAATTTTTTAAGGAAACCAAAAACACCTGTTATACCTGCTGTATTCCAAGGTTTTGCTTGTTCTAAAGGCCCAAGGAACATTTCATACAAACGCAACGTATCTGCACCATATTCATTACAAATATCATCTGGATTCACTACGTTGTATTTTGATTTTGACATTTTTTCTACTTCGCGACCTACAATGTATTTACCATCCTCTAAAATGAATTCAGCATTTGCATAATCTTTATACAAAGGATGTGCTTTGAATTTTTCGATATCTAGTTCTGATGTAATATCATTAATTACTGATAAATCGGCATGGATTTTTAAAGCCTTTGGTTCAGCATCAGCCCAAACAACACTATCAGCTCCTACTTCTCTATAAGCTAATAAAATCTCTTCTTTAATTTTGTCAATTATAGGATTATTTTTATTACCTACTAAATCATCATAAATTCCTTTTGACAATAGATATGTTTTCCTTTTTGCATTTAGCGATTTTACTATTTGTGTAGTATCTTTCACTTCAGTATGTTGTTGAAGAATATAAACAAAAGCAGAATTCCCCAAAATCATTCCTTGATTAATCAACTTTTTGAACGGCTCTTCTGTTGGTGCAAAACCTCTATCTTTTAAGAACTTGTTCCAAAAACGAGCATATAATAAATGTCCGGTTGCGTGTTCGCTTCCACCTATATATAAATCTACATTTTGCCAATAGTCTAAAGCTTCCTTACTTGCAAATTCTTCTTTATTGTGAGCATCCATATAACGCATCCAATACCAAGAAGAACCAGCCCAACCTGGCATCGTATTTAATTCTAAAGGAAAAACACTAGTGTTATTTATTTTGTCATTACTTACCACTTGATTGGTTTCAGTATTCCAAGCCCAAACTGTTGCATTACCTAAAGGTGGTTGCCCATCTTCTGTTGGTAAATATTTTTCTACTTCTGGTAAAGCAATTGGCAAATATTTTTTGTCAATCATTTGTGGTAAACCATTTACATAATATACAGGAAAAGGTTCACCCCAATATCTTTGTCTCGAAAAAACAGCATCACGCAAACGATAATTTGTTTTCCCGTTACCTTGTTTTATATTTTCTAAAGCTTCAATCGCTTTTTTCGTTCCTTCTTTGTAACCTAAACCATTTAAGAAATCTGAATCTACTAATTGGAAACCCTCTTTAGCTCCAAAAGCTTCTTCCGAAATATCTTGGTCAAAAATATTTTTAATTTCAGGCATTCCATTAGTTCCTTTGAAGAAATTCGCGAAAGCATAATCACGTTCGTCACCACAAGGAACAGCCATAACTGCACCTGTTCCATAGCCTGCTAAAACGTAATCGCCAATCCAAACTGGAATTGGCTCTTTTGTAAAAGGGTGTTCAGCATGCGCCCCTGTGAAAACTCCTGAAATAGTTTTCACATCAGCCATTCTTTCTCTTTCCGAACGTTTAGCAGTTGCTTCAATGTAAGATTCAACGGCTGCTTTTTGTTCAGGAGTTGTAATTTTAGCTACCAAATCATGTTCTGGTGCTAAAGTCATAAATGTAACTCCGAAAATAGTATCAGGTCGAGTTGTGAAAACATCAATTACCTCATCATGATTTTTCACATTGAAAGAAACCATTGCTCCAACCGACTTTCCAATCCAGTTTCTTTGAGATTCTTTTAGCGATTCCGTCCAATCGATATCGTTTAACCCTTGAAGTAACCTTTCTGCATAGGCAGAAATTCGCATCGACCATTGGGTCATTTTTTTACGAATAACAGGATGACCACCACGTTCTGAAACCCCGTTTACGATTTCGTCATTGGCTAAAACGGTTCCCAAAGCTGGACACCAGTTTACTTCTGTTTCAGCTAAATACGTTAATCTATATTGTAATAGTATTTTTTGTTGTGCTGACGATGAAAATGCGTTCCACTCGCTTGCCGAAAAAGAAATAATATTATCATCACAAACTGCATTTACAGTAGCGTTTCCTTCTTTTTCGAAAATTGAAATTAAAGTTGAGATGTCTTCTGCCTTATCCGATTCGTTATTATACCAAGAATTGAATAATTGAATAAAAATCCATTGTGTATACTTGTAATAATCAGCATTTGATGTACGTACTTCTCTACTCCAATCGAATGAAAATCCGATTTTATCTAATTGCTCTCTATAACGAGCAATATTTTCTTTAGTTGTTTTGTCTGGATGTTGCCCTGTTTGAATAGCGTATTGTTCAGCAGGCAAACCAAACGAATCATACCCTTGTGGATGTAATACATTAAATCCTTTATGACGTTTGTATCGAGCTACAATATCTGAAGCGATGTAGCCTAGAGGATGTCCAACATGTAATCCGGCTCCTGATGGATAAGGAAACATGTCTAAAACATAATATTTAGGTCTTTCTGAATTATTTGTAGCAGCAAATGTTTGGTTTTCTGCCCAATATTGTTGCCATTTGGCTTCGATTTCGTTTGGATTGTATTTCATTCGTCTTTATTATTTTTGCCTAAGGACTCATGCTGTCGCAAGCTTAAGTCATTCGTCTTTATTATTTTTGCCTAAGGACTCATGCTGTCGCAAGCTTAAGTCATTTGTCTTTATTATTTTTTAATTAGAAGTCTTGCTATTATTGCAAGCGCTAATAATTTCATTTTTTATTCTGATTACAAAAATTCTTTTTGTTTCTTTTTAGCCCCGATTGTAGCGATATCCTTTTGATTTGCTTTTGTTAAATAATAGAGCCAATCAAAAGATAAAGCAGAAAGCGGGAAAATGGATTTGTAAAATTCTAATCCATTCGCTTTTAAAAATTAAGCTGCAAATTTACGTTTATTGTACGAAAGTCAAAACTTTGAACGTTATATTCTATATTTACCAAAATTCTTTTTTATTTTTACAGCATAATTTATAAATTTATATGGCATCTTCATTTGAGACCTATCAAAAACGACGATTGATTTCTTCTTATTTTTCTGTAATTGTAAGTATCTTTTTGGTGCTTTTTTTACTAGGAGCTTTAGGATTGTTTGTTATTAACTCTAAAAAAATAACAAATGATTTTAAAGAAAATATTCCTATGACCGTATTTTTTAAAAATGAAGCTAATGACAGTGTTTTAAAGGCTTTTGATGTTGAAATGAAAAATGCTCGCTTCATAAAAGAATATGCTTTTGTACATAAAGATAGTGCTGCAAAAAACAATGTTGATATTGTAGGGAAAGATTTTATGGAATTTTTAGGCTTTAATCCACTTCAAAATTCTTTCGATATTAATTTAAAAGGAGATTATGTTGTAGCAGATAGCATTAAAAAAATTGAAAGAGATATTAAAAAGAATGAGATGGTTTCTGAAATCATTTATGATAAACAATTAGTAGACTTAGTAAATGATAATGTTAAAAAAATAAGTTTTTGGATTCTTGTTATTAGTGGTTTTTTAGGTATTGTAGCAATGTTATTAATCAATAGTTCGCTTAGACTTTCTATTTATTCGCATCGTTTTACTATTAAGACTATGCAAATGGTAGGCGCTACAAAATCATTTATTAGAAAACCTTTTATTTGGAGAAGTATAAAACTAGGGCTTGTTGGTTCATTACTAGCTATTATTGCTTTAATGGGAGCTGTTTATTACATTGATCAACTATTACCTTCTTTGAAACTGTCTAAAGATTATGTTTCTTTAGGAATTGTTTTTGGTGGTGTATTACTTATTGGAATCATTATTACATGGGTAAGTACATTTTTTGCAACACAACGTTTTCTAAATTTAAGAACAGACGATTTATATTAAATAATTTATAAAAAATATTTTCAACACAAGATGAAAAACAACGAAAATAACAAACCAGAGTTTTTATTTGACAAAGCAAATTATAAAATTCTTTTAATTGGTTTAGCCGTAATCGGAATAGGTTTTATATTGATGACTGGTGGTGGAAGTGATGACCCAAATGTATGGAGTGATGCTATTTTTGATTTTAGAAGAATTCGTTTAGCACCTACTACTGTTTTAATTGGTTTTGGAATTACAATTTATTCTATCTTTAAAAAAGACTAAGAAATAATGAAACAAACCTTTTTATTCTGAGAGTAAAAAGGTTTGTTTATTTTATACAATTTAGTTTAACACAAACTTACTGTTTAATGTTTTTCCTTCTATTTCACATTTAACAATATATATTCCTTTTGCTAAATGTGCTTTATCTATTTCTATTCGTTTTGTTTTATTTCTCAATTTAAAAATTTCTTTTCCAGTAATATCAAATATTGACAATTGGTTTATATATTGATTTTGACTTTCAAAAACAATTATTGTTTCTTTCACTGCAATTTGTATATCTTGATTTATAAAATCTTGTAAATCTAAAGTACAACCTGTTCCTTCATGACAATCATTAATTTCTTGCCAAACTGAATTTTCTCCCGGAATTTCACCTGCATTTGCCCACCATTGATTTGCCCAAATTTTACATTGATAGTAGACTGTTGTGTTTGCAGTTGGATATGACTGATTGGACATATATTCTGAAAAACCACAAAAAAGTGTTCCTCCTTGACCAGAACATCCTTCTGCTCCACCTGTATAAGGAGATAAAGAATAATCATTCGCTTCAGAAATAGCTGTATTTGCTGGAATACCGTTTAAAACCTTATTTGCAACGTTCATATAAGAATAACCTGAACTATTTAATCCTGTATTGGCCAACAATAGCTGCCATAACATAATCCCATCTTGATCTCCTATCCTTGTGGAATAATTACGAATATGACTTGCTAAATCTGCAACATTTTGATGTGTGTAAGTATAATAAGGTCCCCAAGGTTCATTTGGATAATGCACTCCTGCTGCTACTTTAAAACCATATTGTTCTGCATAATATGCATAAGCGTCATACATTATACTTCTATTAGTACTTCCTCCAGTATTATAGCCTTGAAACGCAATAATGTCAATTTTATCTCCAACAGCTTCAATTACAGGAATCATGTGTCCTGTAGAAGCAAATCCAAAAAGATTTATTCCATTTGTAGCTGCTGTTCCATTATATAAATTAGCATCTGTTTCTCCTGTTACTATATTTCTATTTTCATAAGCAAACGGAGACATTACATCATTATTTGTTTGTCCTCCTAAAGCTCCTACTCCTGCTGGAGCACATGCCAAAATATACCCCTCACTTTTAGGCATTATAGCTCTAGAATTTGTGAAAAAATTGATAAAATGTTGAACATTTGTTGCGTTTCCTATTTCCCCAAAAGAACCATTAGGTTCAAAATCCCAGTCGATACCAACAAAACCTATGTCATCGACCAAATCTTTTATCTGTTGATAATCAATAGCTGAATAAACATTAGAATTCCAATAAGTTTCTCCTCCAATAGATAAAATGACATGAACTCCCTTTTGTTTTAATGCTGAAACACTTTCTTTCAAAGTACAACCATCATAAGGCACTTCTATTCCTGTTCCTGATATATCAAATGAATCTTTTGTATAAGTTAAATTTGGCTTTGCAAATGCAAGAAAAACATAATTCACAAAAGACGGTATTTCTCTTAATTTAGAATTTTGATTTGTTGTTGTCCAATTTTCCGAATAAGATGGAAAATAAGCTAATACAATTGGATTATTAAACGAATGTGTTTGAGAAAAAAAAGGCACACTTAGTAAAAGTGCAAATAACGTGATAGTTGTTTTCATTATGATATTTAAGTTATGTTTAAAACCTGCATGTTTTACTTTATACAAATCAATAAAACAGGGGTTAATAGCAGTAATTTTAAATGCCAAAAAAATACAATGATTCTTATCAACTGGTGTCACAAATTTATAAAAAACAATTAACCTTTTTTCAATTATCTTTATTCTATAAAAAAATATACTTTTGTAGCATGAACACATTACAAGCTATTATTCTTGCCATTATTGAAGGAATAACTGAATTTCTACCTGTTTCTTCAACAGGCCACATGATTATTGCCTCTTCCTTTTTTGGAATTGCCGGAGATGATTTCACAAAATTATTCACTATTGTTATACAATTAGGGACAATTCTCTCTGTTGTGGTTCTCTATTTTAAGCGTTTCTTTCAAAGCATTGATTTCTATTTTAAACTATTTGTTGCTTTCATTCCAGCAGTATTTTTTGGACTACTACTAAACGATTTTATAGATGATTTATTAGAAAGTCCAATTGTTGTGGCCATTTCTCTTATTATTGGTGGATTTTTACTTTTAAAAGTAGATGATTGGTTTGGTAATGCTGAAAACACAGAAATATCCTATCTTACTGCTTTAAAAATCGGGTTGTTTCAATGTTTAGCTATGATTCCTGGAGTTTCTAGAAGTGGTGCTAGTATTGTAGGTGGAATGAGCCAGAAACTATCTCGTACAACTGCCGCAGAATTTTCATTTTTTCTTGCTATTCCAACAATGCTTGGCGCAACTGTTAAAAAATTATATGACTACAGCAAATTAGGAGTTGAAATAACAGATCATCAATTAAACTTATTGATTATTGGAAATATTGTAGGTTTTATAGTCGCTCTAATTGCTATAAAATCTTTTATTGGATACTTAACCAAGCACGGTTTTAAAATATTTGGCTACTATAGAATCATTGCAGGAGTTGCTATTTTAATTATTCATTTCTTTGTGCAAAAACTAACTATTATTTAATGCAAGCAGAAGATTATTTAGCTGGACAAGTTTTACTAATTGACAAACCATTACACTGGTCGTCATTTCAGGCAGTAAATAAACTGAAATACTTATTAAAACATCATTATAATTTACCTAAAAAATTTAAAATAGGTCATGCAGGAACGTTAGATCCTTTAGCTACAGGCTTATTAATTATATGTACAGGTAAATTTACCAAAACAATTTCTGACATTCAAAGCCAAGTCAAAGAATACACAGGTACAATAACTATAGGAGCAACAACTCCTTCTTATGATTTAGAAACCGAAATAAATGCTACATTTCCAACGAATCACATTACTCCAGAATTAATTAACGAAACTACCCATCAATTCTTAGGAGAAATAGACCAAAAACCTCCCGTTTTTTCTGCTATAAAAAAAGATGGAAAAAGACTGTATGAACATGCTAGAGCTGGTGAAGAGATAGAAATTCAATCGAGAAAAACAACTATTTACGAATTTGAAATCACTAGAATTGATTTACCTGAAATTGATTTCAGAGTACAATGTAGTAAAGGGACTTATATTCGTTCTTTAGCTTATGATTTTGGATTAGCTCTAAAATCGGGTGGGCATTTAACAGCTTTACGTAGAACAAAAATTGGTGATTATTCAGTTGATAAAGCTATTTCTCCAGAACAATTTGAACAGCATATTCTAAAAGGAAAAAGCACTTAAACAAGTGCTTTTTCCTTTTTTAATAAACTTATAATTTCATTTTGAGTTGTATTTCCTTTATCATTTAAATACCATTTTTGCAATTCAATTTTCACAGGCTCATCTACTACTCCATTAGCCGCTTTATAATCTGCAATTAATTTACGAGCAGGTTCTGGTCTTGGCCCCCAATCTGCAATTACATCATGGGTCTCAGCGTCTAAAACAATCAACTTTGGAATTGCTTTTCCTCCATTTGTTAAAAAAAGATTCATTAACTCTTCATTATCATCTCTCAAAACTATATTTAAATCTATATTTTTTGAAGACTCTGCCATTTTATTTATTATAGGCAGTAATTGTGCTGCATCACCACACCATCCTTCTGAAAGAACCAACCAAGTGTATTTCTTATCTAAATTTTCTAATCTAAAAAGAGACTCATCATTAACAACAATTGTTTTATCTAATCTTTTTAACCTTGTTTCATTCAACTCTGAATATTTTAACAAATCTTCAGACTGCGTATGCCCTGTAGATTTTCCTTCACTTATTAATTGACTAACTAATTCTCTATATTCTACGTATGTATATGAATTTAAAAGTGCGTTTTCTATTATTTTTTTCATCTTTATAATATTTATTTGACAAATTTAAAACTAAATTTGAATATTAAATGTTAGTTTAGTTACAAATGGATTTTAAATCAAAAAATATTGGGATTGCACTATCTGGAGGAGGCTCTAAAGGAATCGCTCATGCAGGAACGCTTCAGTTTTTAGAAGACCAAGGTATAAAGCCAAGCATATTATCTGGCACAAGCGCAGGAGCTATTATTGCTGCCTTATATGCTTTTGGAAAATCTCCAGATGAAATTCTGCGTTTTTTTCAATCTATTTACTTTTTTAATTGGAAACATTTTACCCTAAAAAAACCAGGTATCATTGATTCTGATTCTTTTAAAGTTTATTTCAATCAAATATTTGGAGATACTAAAATAGGTGAACTACCCATTCCTATTAAAATTACAGGAACCGATTTAGTAAAAGGGAAATTAAAAATTTTTAATGATGACACAAAAGTAACAGATGCCGTTTTAGCATCAGCCTCTTTTCCTGGAATGTTAACCCCATATAAAATAAACAACAAACTATATAGTGATGGAGGTATTTTAAACCATTTTCCAACCGACTTGCTTTTAGGAAACTGCGACAGCATTATTGGGGTTTACGTAAGTCCTATTCAAAATATTGAGGCAAAAGATTTAAATTCAATAAAATCGATTACATCAAGAGCCTTTGATTTACTATCAGCGCAAGGAAATTATCAAAAGTTTAGTTTATGCGATATAATTATTGAGCCAAAAGAATTAGCAAACTATAGCACTTTTGAAACGAGTAAAACAAAAATGAAAACTATTTTTCAAATTGGTTACGATGAAGCCAAAAAGACTTTTGAAGAATTAAGCCCATAATTTAAACAACATTTTTTTTCTGTAGATATATAATTATATTTGCATCACAAATATAAATAGAAACAACCTGATGAAATACAAAAGAATTCTTCTAAAACTGAGCGGAGAAGCCTTAATGGGAGATAGACAATATGGAATTGACCCTAAACGTTTAGCCGAATATGCTCAAGAAATTAAAGAAATTCATGATAAAGGAGTTGAAATTGCTATCGTTATAGGAGGAGGAAATATTTTTAGAGGTGTAGCAGGTGCTAGTAATGGAATGGATCGTGTTCAGGGAGATTACATGGGAATGCTTGCAACCGTTATTAATGGAATGGCATTACAAGGTGCACTTGAAGAAGCAGGAATGCAAACGCGCTTACAAACAGCTTTAAAAATTGAAGCAATCGCTGAACCTTATATTAAAAGAAAAGCAACAAGACACTTAGAGAAAGGAAGAATTGTTATTTTTGGAGCTGGAACAGGAAATCCATATTTCACAACAGATACAGCAGCAGTTTTAAGAGGAGTAGAAGTTAATGCTGATGTTATATTAAAAGGAACACGTGTTGATGGAGTATATAGTGCTGATCCAGAAAAAGATACAAATGCAACGAA